>JAOZSO010000523.1:1731-2681 GCA_029939655.1 Desulfobacterales bacterium | reverse complement strand
GGAATAATCATCTAATATATTTGTGCAAATTAAAATCGTGTAGTGCCATACAAAACATTAACTCATTGTTATCATTATGATTAAATTTTCACTCTACAAAAATGGGTTAGTACCCGGAATTGGATCAGGGAGTTGACAGGTTTTTAAAGTGCTTATTAATATGCTTTTAGTAAAATCAGCATGCTTTATAAGTGCTTTTGAAGGATGACGCTTTCTATTCGTCGATGGGAAAATCAAACCAACCATTTTTTTATTCTGCTCTTTAATCAGCCGGAGAGACTCTGCTAAGTCACTATCGTTTGAAACAATCACCGCACAATCATAATGATCTAACCATGCATCATTTAAAGCATGGATAGCCAGGTTGACGTCTGATCCCTTCTCCTCAGTTTTTACGATATTGGCAAATTTGATTTTCTTGCCAAAGGTTTCAGCACCAATTGGGTATGCTAATGGCGCGTTGATTGTATGGCTATTAAACTGCCCGAAGTGAACTGAAAGTTCTGGAATGTATTTTTTTATTGCCCGTAAAAATGTTTTTTGACGGAGTGGTTGTTTTGGATCAAACTTGCCGGTAACACGAGCAGTAAAATATTTAATGGCAAGAATATCATGTTTAGGATTAAGCACCTTTTTAAACAACGACATGAAATCGACCCATTTATAAGGGGTGTTTTTTACAACGCCATAATAGAAATTAAAACCATCAATATAAATATAAGTTCGCATTTTTATTTGTTTCAAATAGCAAGGACCACCCTAAGGTGGCCCCGCGCCCAAGGTCGAAACCATTGGGGTAGTTAGTCTTTGAATAATTGTAAATTTACCATTTTATCATTAATTGTCAACCCAAAACTAAAAAACTTGCTATGTGTAGAGATCCGGAAAAGTTTTGTTTTCAAGATAACCACAATATCAAGCCTCTATGTACTCATTCTTCAGCGTCTCCA
>JAOZSO010000523.1:0-1721 GCA_029939655.1 Desulfobacterales bacterium | reverse complement strand
TCCCGCGCCCAAGGTCGAAACCATTGGGGTAGTTAGTTTTTTCATGACTGTAACTTTATCATTATATCGTTAATTGTCAACCCAAAACTATAAAATTTGCTTCAAAAGGAATCCGTACAATTATTAACATCAGGCTTCCATATACGCATCTTTCAGTGTTTCCAACGCCGTTTCTCGTATCTGATCCAGGGATTGCTGTACATCGGCAGGCATTTCCTGCGGCTTGTGGTTTTCTATAATATCAATGGCCTTTCCGACCGCTTTTTGTCCCCAGGTTTTTTGTCCCTGGGCCATCCAGGGTTCAAGGGTTTCACGGTTGCAGAGCTGGGGCTGCCAGTGTTCCTGCTTAAAATATTTCATGGTCTGATCGGTTGAAATAAATGCGCCCTGAGGACCGACCTGGCGAATCACATCCATGCCGATATGTTCCGCATCGATGTCAAAACCGCGAACGACACGCCGCACGTAACTGATTATCTCTGCGTTCATCACGAGTGCGGCCGGGGAACCCACCAGACCCTGCCCCATGTAACCAATATCATGAATCAGATTGGCACCGTCCAGCCCGGCCATGAGTAAAGACATAGACCATTCCATGCCGGCCTGCTCATCAGGTGCGTGTGAGTCGCTGACCCCTGCTGTTCCCCACATGGGGATACCGTAATAATGATAAAGATCTGCACAGGCCGACAAGGCCAGTCTGTATTCCGGGCATCCATATACGCATGCAGAGGTCTTCATATCCAGAGTCGACATGCCGAACCCGGAAATGATGGGCGCACCCTTGCTCCTTAACTGATGAAGAACGATGCCGCTCAAGGCTTCGGCATTTCCGACGGTAATCGCACCGGCCAGCGTCACAGGTGCACTGGCTCCGGACATCATCCCGGGCGTATAGTTCACTGGAACTGCGTTGTCGGCACAGAAAAAGAGTTTCTTGATGGCGCCCGAAGAGTGGAGCAACGGTGTCAGTGGCTCAGCATAATGGATATGAATCGGCTTCTCCCTCAAGGCCTCTTTCCCACCAACGACAGCCGCCGCCATCTCATTGATGATGGCGATATCCTTTGTCCCTGCAGCCGTATAAAAAATAGGCTTTATCGAATTTTCCAACTGGGTCTTGAAGGAATCGATGTACATCAGGTTGGTGGGGGAGTCATATGGCAGAGCATAAGAGCCCAGAAAATCAATCTCTTCAAGGAAATCAGCCACTCTGGCGGCGTTTGCAACATCCGACAGTCTTGATTCTCTCAGCTTTCCGGACGCCAGGTCATAGGTCTTGATCAAATCCGTCCCCATCCCGAAATAGGTCTTATTGCCTTCCAATAGCATGGCTTCCTGACCCAACCGGTTATAGATGGTGATCCGTGAGGGTGAACTGCGGATGCAGTCCTCAACCAGCCAGTTGGGAATCTGGACGACGTTGTCGGACTTTATCCGACATCCGGCATCAGCCATCATGTCCAGAGCCTCTGGATGCATCACCTTGACTCCGATCGTTTCCAGAAGTTCCAGAGTGGCGCAATGAATATGTTTGATCTGGTCCCGGGTGAGCACACGATAGGCCGGTAAACATTGAGATTTAAAGCCTGTGTTCATTACCATATCTCCTCTCAATAGTTATAGCATTTTTCTATGCGGTCATCTATAAAGCTCAAGCGATACTGCGTACAGAGGTCTGCGGGGGTTCGTTTTAAAGTCGGGCAACTGTCTGAGATCGT
>JAOZSO010000087.1:0-10143 GCA_029939655.1 Desulfobacterales bacterium | reverse complement strand
GTTTCGTATTTCGATATTCGGATTTAGAATTTATCACACGCTGAATGTGTATAACATTAACGCTTATAGGGTTGAATCAGTGCCGGACCCTCCGGACCCGGGTATCTACCTGCTCTCCCGATAGGATTCCAAGATATTTGTCTGCATGAGAGGCCTCATCTTATCGGGGCACAGGCGTAGAAAAAAGCGATCCGTCATGCCGGCAATGAAATCCCTTACGACCTCTTCGGGTTGATGGGAAGCCATGTAAGCGTCTGGCTTGTTTTCCAGGAATGCTGAAAAAATGACTGAATCCCTATTGTCATTCTTCACATCACCTAGAAACTGCTCAAATAGAAGGTAGAATAAGGATTTGATATCTTCATAATATTTTTTAATCAAAGGGCTGAGATAGATTCTTTCGAGATTGAATTGTTTGAGCTCTTTCAATGCATCGGAAATCGACCCGCTGAAGGTGATATGCGGGTGATCGAAACTGTTTTCGATGACATCGGTCACCAGGCTGTAAACAATCGTTCCGTTGGTGTTTCCTAATCGCTGGACACAATTGTGAGGCAGGTCGGTTCGCCGAATAACCCCCAGGCGGATAGCATCTTCAATATCCCGGCCGATATAGCTGATGGTATCAGCCATCCGGACGACGCAGCCCTCCAGGGTCATGGGCGTTAGGGGATATTCGGGCCATCTCTTTTTATTAAGTATCTCAATGTCATGTGTTTCAAAGGATTTATCAGTTAATGGTTCAAGTAACATATTATGTATTTCGCCATCATGACACAGGATTCCATCCAGGGTTTGCAGACACAGATTCCAGCCTTTTCCAGATCGTTCGACACGGTCAAGAAACTGGACACTCTGAATGTTGTGCAGAAAATGACCAATGCCGTTGGCCTGACAGATATCTGATAGAAAGCGTTCGCCATCATGTCCAAATGGTGTATGACCAATATCGTGGCCCAGGGCGATGGCTTCAATGAGGTCTTCATTTAATCTTAAAAACCGGCCGATGGTACGGCCAATTTTGGACACCAGTTGAACATGGAGGACACGGTGGGTGATGTGGTCATTCTGAATCAGGTAAAAAACCTGCGTTTTGTCTATATAACGGGCATAAGCCCGGGAGTGGAGTATTCTGTCCACATCCAGTGAAAAGGGCTGTCGGTAATCGGAATCAAGGTGTGCCTCCTGCCGGCGTCTGAACCCCTGCCCGCTTTTTGTTGCCCTGGGTGAGAGCCGTTTGGATTCAGCTTCATTGAGGGCTCCCATCATTTTCCTGATTTTCATCATCGTTTTATTCCAACCCGGATAAACCGGTAAAGATAAAGATTTTTGAACCCTCAATTATATGGCCCCAGTAGCGATCTTATTCGCCATCATATCTGCATAATCGATGCCTGCGGTCCGAAATCCTTCCTTGCCATACTTCATATTGGCTTCCAGAACATATAATTTCCCGTTGCGCGAGCAGATGTCGATACCCACGTCATTCCAGCCACATGTCTTTGCAGTATGTAGTGCCAGAGCAAGTGCTTGCCCGAGAACCGGTTCGAGACTGATGCTGGCGCCTGCGGCAATATTGCTTCTAAATTCACCCATAGCTGTGATCCGCCAGTAAGCGTGGGCAATTTCCCTGCCGATGACCACTACCCGCATATCGCGGTCCAATTGGAGATATTCCTGAATGTAGGCGGGGGTATCAAGGGATAGATAGGCATGTAAATCCGTATGGTCTTGTATCAGGAAAACACCTCGTCCCATGGAAGAACCCCGGGGGATTTTTGCGATGAAAGGAAATTGAAAGTGGTCTAAAATCGATGTCTTTTGATGTTTTCCATAAAACACCCTGGTACGGGGATGGGGAATGTCCAGGAGCTTGAATATTGCCGTCTGTTTGATTTTATCCTGTGCAAAATGGTAATTATGCGGGCTGGGGAATGTTTCCTTGCCCATGGCATCAAACAGTTCAACATGAAAGGATGACGGATAGTAAATTTTTTTTGAATTTCGGATAAGTGCCATCGCCTCGCTTGAATAATCTTCCAGGTTCGGTTTGACGCCGAGCGTGATAACATTTTCACAGTGAGAGAGGCGTGATTCTAAGGCTATGTGCCTGTTTCCATTCATCGGTCATCCTGGTGGTTTGAGAACAAAAACAGAGGATGGCAATTTTGCATCGGGCCATATTTTGTCTACGTCGATTCGAAATCTGGTCTGCAGGTCATTTGAAAACAACAGGGTATCCGGGAGTTGATAGTCTCCGTAGTGACTGCGATTTAAAAATTCAACCCGATAGAGAAGCGTATTTTTTCCCTGAAACAGTTCATATTTCCAAACCGTTTTCATGTCCTCACGAAGGTAGATTTTCCCTGTTCGTTTTCTAAACCATCCTTTTTTTAACAGGAGGACATACGGGTTCCCTGAGGGCCCTTTTTCAAACGTCGGCGTGGCATTTTTCAGGAGAGGTACGCGGCCCGCCAGTATGGAGAGGATGTCATGGACCGTTATCGGCATTGATACGAGACGGCTGAGATCAGCCTTGCGTGTCCGTTTTTGATAGAAACGGCGTTCCGAATGGAGAGACAGGTAAAATCGGCTACCGTCGTAGACCACACTTGAAAAGGGCCGACCGCCAATACCCAGAATTTCTAAGCGCAGTTTTTCCGTTTTATATCCGGCCCATGCAACGCGTGTGCTTTGCAGACCATCAGGATTCCAGATTTTTATTTTTCCAATGCCCTGAAAAGATGTCAACCCGGAATTGGTCTGTTGGAGATTCGCAACCACGGAACCCGGATCAATTGTCGTGGCCGACTCGGGCGCCGGTTGTATTGGTTTAATTGTACCTGGGTCTTTAAGCCCTGCGCATCCGAAAACAAGAAATAAAATGGCACAGCATGTGGTTAGTAACTGTTTCATTATGACGGGTATCTACTTTGGGCTCGCAAAAAAATAACTTCACATTTTCTGCGCGAACCCTTTGGGAACGGGTCACGACTCCTGGAGATCGTTGATTTTATTTTCGAGAGCTTCGGTATCCTCGGTTTTTTTTCGCAGTGACTCTTTATAGTATTTTAAAGCGTTTTCCTTGTCATCGATTTTTAAATAGACGTCACCGAGGTGTTCCAGGATAACAGGGTCCTCCGAGGTCAGTTTCACGGCCTTCTCGAGATATATCAATGCTTCTTGAAAAAGGCCTTTCTTATAGAGAACCCAACCCAGACTGTCAGTGATATATCCGTCATCGGGTTTATGTTTCAATGCTTCCCGGATCAGGGATTCTGCTTCATCCAGATTTTTGCCCATGTCGGCATACGTATAACCCAGATAATTCAAGGCATTGGCATTTTTAGGATCCAGAGCGATAACCTTCTGCATAGAGGCGATGGAATCTGATTTTTTGCCCCACTTATCATATACGACACCCAGTCGGAATTGAATCCGAATATGTTCGGGGTCGATATTCAGGCCTTTCTTGAGCGCGGTTTCCGCATCAGCGTACGCTTCGATCTCTTCATAGAACGACCCTAGGTAGAGCATGAACTCAGGGTTGTTCGGGACGTTCTCGATGGCTTCCTCGATGGTGGCGATGGCCTCCGTGATCTTGTCCTGCTCCTGGTAGAGTATCGCGGTGTGAACAACGGCATTTTCATAGAACCGATTGCTGGGTGCCACCATTTTAAAGTACCGCATGGCATTGTCATCATCCCCTTTTCCATCATAAGAAACCCCTGCCAGATATTGTAAATCCGAACTGTACGGCATTCCCTTCAGCATGCCTTCGAGTACGACGACGGCATCGTCGTATTGTTTCGGGTCTATATAGAGCTGAATGATTTCCCTGATAATTTCCGGTTCCTGTTCCGTTCTCAGACCAAGATCTTTCAACAGATTTCCACCCTCTTCCATGAATCCGTTTTTCTGATAAAAAAGACCCAGTTCCATGGCGACACGTACATTGTTCGGGTTTTTATCGAGGAGTTCCAGGTAAAGGGTGCGCGCCTTTGCGTTTTCTCCGGATGCTTTGTAGATTTTCAGCAATTCGAATCGACCTTCTTCAAGGTCCGGTTCCAATTCCAGCGCTCTCATGAAGGCGGTTTCCGCTTCCTCGGGCCGATCCTTTTCAGCATGGATTTTTCCTATAAAAAAATAACCGGCAAATGATGCTGGAAACATGTCCACTAAACGCTGGTAGAGATCAAAGGCACTGTCGAGGTCTCTCTCTTCCATCAGGATACTTCCCAGGAGTAAATAAACACGTTCTTCTTTATCCGGCGCTATTTCAATGGCTTTCGTATAGGCTTGTTTTGCTTTGTCGTTTTGTTCAAGGTTGCGGTTGATATCGCCATAAAATATAAGTGACTCCACATGATCCGGATCGATGGCAAGCCCTTTTTCAAGGGCAAGAACAGCTTCGGCGGTCTTTTTTTGATTCAGATAGAGAGAAGCGAGCTCCAGGTAAAGAAAAACCGACGTCGGGTCGATCTCAGAAGCCTTCAGAAGAAGCTGAATGGCGTGATCTGACTGGCCCTTCTTGAGGGCGAGCTGTGCCTCGGTATAATAATAATAGTTGTTGTCCATACGTACGGGGCCGGCATCGGGCTGAAAGCTTCCACGTGGTGCGTCGGAAACAGCGGGCATGCAGGCAAAAATGGATATGGTCAATATCACGGCCATCAAATGGCGGAGAATAAATGGTTTCATCATGTTTCGGGACTGTTCGTGTATGCGTATCCGTCAAAATCAGGTATTTCTTTTTTAAAAAACTCTCTCATTTTTTTGACAACATTTTTTTCGACCTGGCGAACCCTCTCTCGGGATATGCCGTATCGATCTCCGATTTCCTGTAGTGTTACCGGGCTGTCTGAAAAAATACGTTGATCGAATATTTCGAGTTCACGCTTGGTCATTTTTTTTCTAAATTCGGCGATTTTGGTATGTAATAGAAATTCCATTTGCTTTTTGGCAACATTGTCTTCGATGGAAGCGGTTTCCGTACTCAGAAACTCGATCCGTTCGGTATCGGAATCATCTTTGAGTGGCGCATCCAGGGATACGTCCCAACCGTTCAGCCGTTGATCCATGTCGACAATTTCGCGTTCAGATACACCCAATTTCTCTGAAAGCAGTTTCGGTTTGGGGTCGAAGCCTTCGTCTATCAACCGCTGCTTCTCTTTTTTGAGTTTAAAAAATAGTTTACGTTGTCCCTGGGTCGTGCCGATTTTGACAAGGCGCCAGTTGTCCATGATGAACTTCAAAATATAGGCTTTGATCCAGAATGACGCATAATAGGAAAACTTTACATTTTTATAGGGATCGAACTTTTTAACTGCCTGCATGAGTCCGATGTTACCTTCCTGGATCAGGTCCAGGAGATTCTGCATCCAGACTCTCTGGAATTCCAGCGCAATTTTGACCACCAGGCGGAGGTTTGATGTCACCAGTCGGTAGGCGGCTTCGGAGTCACCGTGCTCCTGAACACGGGCGCCGAGTTCTTTTTCTTCATCCCGCGTCAATAAGTTGTATTGACTGATTTCATTCAGATACCGCTGGAGCGGATCGTATTTGACAACCGATTTATCAGTGAGAGAAGCCTTTTTTGGCTTTGGAGCTACTTTCGTTTTTGAACCCAGGGCAGTCTTTTTGCCGGAAGCAGGCTGCTTTCGGGGTTTTTTCGGAGATTTCTTTTTAATTGTCACGTCAGCAGTCACCTGTGGTATATGTGTAACTCCGGCTCAGTTTTCTCTGGCACGGATTTGTATGGACATGAATTCCAACATATGTTATGCACCGGTCGGGTTTTTAAACCATCCCTTGTGCGCCTGTAGCTCAGCTGGATAGAGCAACGGACTTCTAATCCGTAGGTCGCAGGTTCGAATCCTGCCAGGCGTACCACCCTACCCCAGTTGAAACAAATACTCTATCATAACATGATACAGCTTATCAATACCGACGTTCATTTTCGGCTAACCAAATATCCGGTGATAAAGATAAAAAGTTCACCAACCAGAAACCAGAGTCTGGAAGTAGCTGAAATCATGATGGCTTCAGGCAAAGAAACGTTCAGTAGCGTGAGATAACCAGCGATAATACCTTCACGTATGCCAATTCCTCCGGGAGCGAAAACGAACAAAATTCCCAAAGAGCCGGCTAAAGGAAAACAAAAAACAGCAGAAAAAGGGATAAAATGATCCGTAATGCTTACGGCAAGCAGAAAAAAGCCGCAGCCCCATAAAATCCATCCTCCTAAAAACCAGGGGATTAAAATTAATGATTTTGAAAAGTCCAGATCCGGCAGGAGATAATCTTTTTTCAGCACTTTATTCACCAGGCCCAAAGCAGCATTGCAAACCGTCTTCGATAGCAGCATTAGCGTAAAAAGCCCTAGAATCCCAAGCCCCATCCAACTTAAAAGATGTAAAGCATCATTCATCCATAGACCGCAAATGCCCAGCAACAATCCGCACCACAAGGCGACCACATGGACATGTAAAAACAGCAAAGACAACTCGCCTGCAGGATATTTCTTTTTGTCCGCAAGATACATTGCCTTGCCCATAATCATCCACACCTTTCCGGGAACGTATTTGCCAAAAATATTCAAGCCTTCCGTTGCCAGTGCCTGACGGATACTAATGTGAAATTTAAATTTATGAAGCAGGTGTTGCTGGGCGAGCGTATTGGCCATAAAGCCGCCAAGTAGGCAAACAAAGGCGAGAAACAGTGAAACAGGGGAGTAAATATGGGGGATTTCGAGGTAATCCGCTTTATAGAGTACAACAATTAAAAATATCAGTGAAAAATAAATAAAGTATTTATGAAACCCTGTTTTCATGGAAGATTAAATCCCGGTGTCGACAGAACCCTGCTTGAACTTCCCAAGATAAAGCATCCAGGGGAAAACCGAGAACCAGTACACCTCTTCGATTTCAACAAAGTCGCTGATAAATCTTTTGAATTCCGACAGCATCCAGAAATTTACATGCGTCGGTGTCCGGCCGCCCTTTTGCCAGTATTTGCCTCGAATCACGTTACCCCAGCGGAAGAAAGGTTCATGGGGCACGGAAAAAATAAAATAGGCATCCTTCTTGGCAACCCGTTGAATCTCCCGAAGGGCTTCAAGGGGCGCTGGAATGTGTTCCAGAACCTCTGAGGCTATGACGTAATCAAATGTATTGTCCTTAAAATTCAGACTTTTAACATCTGCATTCAAATAAGTGCAATCGGGATACTGCCATTTGGCTAATCGGAGTTTCTGATTATCCAAATCGACTGCCACCAAAGAGGCGATAACGTTCTGACGCGTCAGGTAATGAATAAAGTTTCCTTCACCGCAGCCGACATCCAAACCTGATTGTGAACAGGCATTAATTTTCCTCAAAAGGCCGGATGTTTTTTTCAACAGGCGATTCAACAGCCACCGGATAAGAGGGTTGCCGGAACTGTACAGTCTGTCAAGGGGTTCTTGTGACAACAGGGAAACAGCATTTTTATCCAATTTATCCATCGAACCTTTCCGAGTCCTTGTTGTGCATCTGACAAATCTGCTCGGAGACAAGCCCCATCATAAATACAATAATCGATGTCGTCAAAAGAAGTGCGCTCATGTTGGTGAATCGTTTCCACAATAAAAAAGTGTAAAGATAATAGATGACTCCCATGCTAAATAAAAAAAAACTGACCGGTAAAAACACCCTGAAGGGAGAATACAACGTGCATATTTTTACTATGATAATGAAAAATCGTGCCCCGTCCTTAAATATCCCGATACCACTTTTTCCACTCTTACGGCTTTTTACGCCGATAGAGACATATTTGAGGCTTCTTCCGTTTCTCAAGATGCTCAATGTCATGGTTGTGGGATAAGAGTAGGTATTGGGGAGAAGATATAAAAGCGGCCTCGCTATTTCTGCCTTCACTATTCGAAAACCAGAGGTAAGATCTTTAATTTTGAACTTGGCAACATATGAAGCAAACCAGTTGTACACTTTATTCCCGGCAGCCCGTACGAAAGATGTATGTCCGTCTAAGTTCCTGAAACCAACGACCATATCATATTCGGGCAGATATTTTAGCAAGCGAGCGATATCATTGGGGTCGTGCTGACCGTCACCGTCCATGAAGACCAGGGTTTCACCTTTGGCCTGTCTGATTCCGCTTTTTATAGCAGCGCCGTTGCCCATATTGTAGGGATGATTCAGAATCGTGGCTCCGGCTTTTTCAGCGGTTTCAGCTGTCCCGTCGATTGAACCATCGTTTATGACAATGATTTCATAATCAGGATGAAGGGTTCTAATTCGCCTGATGATATCCCCAATGGTATTTTCTTCATTGTAGGCGGGAATGATTACTGAAACCATAGTATGATTTATCTTTTCGTTGGGGTTAATCCTGCGAACCTCGCAATTGATAAAGGTCGTGACCGTTTTCTGCAAACAAGCGAGACGTCTTGAGATCAAGAAAGTTGATAACCAATTGTTTTTCCATTTTATTCAAGTTATTATGTGACCAATTGTCAAACATGTCAAGCCTTATCAACAAATGCGTCAAACCGAGGTTAACTAAATGTGTGTGCAGTTCTTCCGCAGAATCGGACTTTTGAACTGTCGAATGAAACAGATTGATATCAAAAAGCATTTCCCGGTCACTGTAGTATCCACGATCCCCTATGAAAAGGGATAAAATTTTTGCTTCTGACGGCAAAAAGCCATTGATGTGACGTATGGCGGCATATTCGGGTCTGAATTTCTCGATATAGTCATCCCTTGAAATATTGCCGCTCAAATATTGAAACGGGGTGACAATTTGGAATTGCTCGATGATGTAAGTCATGTTGCCGCTTAACATCAGCAAAACAGTCATCAATGAAATCCCGCCGGCAATGTATTTGGGCTTTCCATCAAACAGCTTACACACAAACAGAAAGATATTCTTCAACCCGAACATGGACAGGATCACTAGACAAGGTATGACGGGAGCGATATACCGGATACGCATGTTGGTTTGAAAAAAAACAAGCAGTACGAGCAAAATCGAAAATATGAGCATAATGCCTTTTTCAGCATTATGCCGGTGCGTATTTTTATCCTTGTTTGCCATGGCAAACGAAAAAATGGGTAAAATAAGCAAGGCGGGATTCAGTTTGCCGTCAAAATACTGATGTGTGTTATCCTGGCCTTGAAAAAACACCCGCAACGGGACCAGTGCGGTTTCCCACCAGGTTTCATTATACATCAGTTTCCGTAAAATAATGGGCGGCACCGATTGTAGCGCATAGGGGTCAGAAGCATTAAACCAGTTATCAAAAAGTGGGAATACAGGATTTCCTGTCCAAATGTAATTTTTTATACCCCAGGGTGAATACATGAGCCCTGCGACAGAGACAAAAAGCAAGCCGCTTAAAACTGCCCAGAACGGGGTGTGTTTGCCCTCGGCAACACCTCGGGAAGCGATGAATATCATTATCAGTGTGAGTAGCAACAATACCATCAGGCCGTTATACTTTGTGCCGAGGGCCAGACCACTACACAGAGCCGCCATGACGAGATGCTTTCGATGCAGAGATTCCTCGTGCCATTTTAAGGCGTACATGAACCCGGCCGTGGAAAAGAATATCAGTCCAAGATCAACGTAGGCCGTAATGGAAAGCTTTACAATCACAGGGGTGGACAAAAAAAACAAAACACCCAGCAGCGCATAATACCTATCCAGCCGTTTTGTCAAATACGTGAATATGAGCCATGCTGTTCCCAATGCAAATGCAAAATGAATAAACTTTGGAAGAATATCATTCCCGAAATAGAGTGGTATCGTGTACAAAAGATCTAAGTTCATGGGATAATAAGAGAAAATCATATCCGGGATTTCATAGATGGCCCCGTGTTTCAACCACAATTTCGGTACCGCGAGGTGATGGACCAGTGCATCTCTGCTCACGGGCGGGACCCATGCCAGGATACATATAGAGACTACCAGTATCAGCAGCACCAACAGCATTGATACCGGAAGTAATATATCCTTAATCTTTTGTGATTTCATAAAGTTGCAGCACCCTGCTTTTTATTCTGTCATTTAAAACCTGGTCCTTTGGGCCAGGTCAGAGATATTTGGCTATGCCGATGATGGTAGTTACTTAAATCCGAAGCA
>JAOZSO010000522.1:0-2687 GCA_029939655.1 Desulfobacterales bacterium | reverse complement strand
TGCGAGCTACGACGTGACAAGTCCGTCTTCGCTCTGCGAGCTACGACGTGACAAGACACCGCGGTTATCCGCCTTGCCTTATGGGTGACATCGCGCCGTAGCAATTAACCTTTGCTTTTGCATTCATCCACGGGCAAACCCGTGGTATTCTGCGAAGGCGGCTAAAATTGTTGCACGAAAAGAAAATCGAGATTCAAAAGCTATTTTCGAGTTTCAATTTTCTTTTTGACAAGTCGATTCATGATTGATATGTGAGTTTTTTGTTCAATGAATGAAATTATGGAACAAGTTCAGAGGGCCGTTAGCTCAACTAGGCAGAGCACCTGACTCTTAATCAGTAGGTTCCGAGTTCGATTCTCGGACGGCCCACCATATAAAATCAAGGGGTTAGCAGTTATTTTGCTAATCCTTTTTTTGTTTCTGCTACCATTTTGCCAAAGTTTCGCCAAAAATGGCTTATCGCTTTTCTTACTTATCGTTATCGATTTGCTTGTTTGGGACACACTAATCACCAAGTCCAACCGCATCGTCAATATATTTGCTGTATACCCTTGACTTCGAACACCTTCAACCGTTTCTGTAATAGAGCGAAATATTCTTTTATGATATTTTGTGTGGGTACAACTATGTTGGAGATGAACCAGATTTCAAAGAACTGAAACACATGTGTTCTATCCCAAAGCCTTTTACTCATACTCAAGTGCGATACCGTTCATGAAACTGTGGTAGACATTAGTTGCCCCGCCTCCAGCTGGCAGAGTTCCTGTAGTCACCGATTCCCATTCCTTTATGATAACAATACCTTCTGCGCCCAGTTCGCGAGCCGTGGATTTGAGGGATTCTATCATCCGGTTTCTACTTTTATTATTGAGGGGCCGGGTATCGGTAACCATTAGATCTGCTAACTTTTTATAAGATACTCCGACCTCATCGAATGAATTGAAAATGTCCACTTCGCCTGAATTTTGATGACCCACTTGAATATGGATTTTTTGAATTTCGGTTTTCGGTAGGCATCCGATCATAATTAACGATATCGCAATTAAAGCAATCCACTTGATCTTCATAGCGTCCTCCTATCTGGTTTCGTTAATACTTATTTCACGATTCCCATGATTTCCTTTGTTAAAACCGCATCAGAAATTGAGGCTGGTAATATTATTCTTAAGTTAACTTATGCATGTAAAACTTTATGCCTACTTAAAAAGGAATCTTCATAATTGCAAAGTTTTTTTATTGCCGAACTTGTGATTTATGGAGATAAAACGTTCAAGTACCATACAGATACCATCATTAGGGTCATAAGAATACAATTCGATACTTTCATCTGTAAAATGACTTATACCCTTTTCATCAGGATAAAGTCTTGTATACGAGAATGCCTTATTCTGTGCTTCCGTAAAAGCGGATATATTGACTTCTTCTTCACAGTACTTCTCCTTTCTCAGGTGAGTTGCATGTTCAAAGAGGAGTAATTTTAATTGTATATATTACGAGCTTTCTGGATATTTATAAACGTTTAAACCAATAACGGCATTAGTCCCCTCGATCTTCTGGTTGCCCTTTGTACTGGCGATGGTTATCGTTTTCCCAGATTTCGAGAGCCCACTTTCTAATGATAAATCAACTTCGATAATCAGTTTGTTGTCTTTAACTTCCCATTTCACATTTTCCATGATGCCTCCTATTATTCATACCGACATTTTTATCTTTCTCCTCCACAATAAATGTTTAATACCATCAACTGGCGACCTGCTCAACAAGCTATTATCAATGACAATGGCGGAATGCATAATATTCTCGACCTGACACCCATGAATGATGGTATCTGTAGTTTTATCAGGGTGGTGACTCCATCAATCACAGTTCCTATATCCACCAAATTAAACCACGTTCCTCATATTCTCACCTCATAAAATCCGCATTTTATTAATCAGGGACGCCGCTTTTCGGGGTGCACACCCTATCCCGTGGTGGTGGAATTGACAAATTATTTGAAATAATGTATAATGATATATAATTTAGCAAAATTATCATACAGGATGGAAGCAATGCATATCGAAAACCGCTATGTAAAAGATCGCCGAGTTCACGTAGATAGAAGATTAGGTACAACTCCAAAAGGAAAGATTGGACCAGAGCGGAGAACGAAAAATGATCGCAGGGGCTATCTTGATAGAAGACTCGCGTCGTGGTCGTGGCATTACTAAATCACCTCTTGAGTAAGATAATCGTCACCTCCGATGGTTCATGGTTTGACTCTGCAGTGTACAAAGGGTTTGTGCGTTGCGGAGCCGCTCCATTTCAAGCAACTTTTTCAATTTTCTTGCCATGAGCCCCATCCGCAAGCCTCTGAAGGGTCCGGTCCAACCGTTGGACTTTCGTCCTCAGGTCGTAATAATAAAACTCCCACTCAGGTTTCTGCAGGTAATTAGAAAAGATTAAATATGAATAATGCATCGACTTTAATGTGGGGAGTGATAGTTGGATCAATCGGCTTAGGTTTTTTTGTTTATGGCAAAAAACAAAAAACGATTGTCCCGATTCTTTGCGGTATCGGATTAATGGTATCCCCATATTTTATTTCAAATATATACATTCTGGTTTTTTCAGGTATTGTTTTAGTAGCATTACCGTTTTTTATTAAAATATGAAGTGGTGAGGGTATCTGGCCTGAAACCTGTTGA
>JAOZSO010000521.1:0-2690 GCA_029939655.1 Desulfobacterales bacterium | reverse complement strand
GTCGAACCGTTTAGGATTTCGAATTTCGTGCTTCGGATTTAAGTAACTACCGCCACCAGCATAGCCAGATATTTCTGACCTGGCCCAAAGGACCAGGTTTTAAATTACGGAATAAAATATGTTATTGAGCTTTTCAATTTTCAAGAAACAGGGTGCTTCTGTTGATATGCATCAATTGCTTTGTGGAGCGCCTTGACGGCCAGCTGGATACAGTGATGCTTTTTGACCGGGATGTCCTGCAGAACGCGAAAGATATCACCGTCTTCAAGATTCCGCGCAACTTCGATTTTTTTTCCTTTGACCAGATCTACCGCTGCCATGGCGGCGGACACGGCGCCTGCGCAACCCATCACCTGATACCGGACATCCATAACCTTTCCATCGGCCACTTTGAGATACACAGCCATGGTATCGCCGCAAGTGCCGGTCATTTCAGAAACCTGGTCCGCATCCGGAAGGGAACCCATATAGGGTTTTTCCAGGTAATATTGAATCGCTTTGTCAGAATACCCTGCGTTTGACAACATTTCTTTGACGCCATTGGAAGAGGCAGTAGTTTCAATGATTTCCCCAGACATCATCTATCCCTTTTTAATCCATTATTTTCCTGCGTTGCAAAAGCAATTTTCATATTTTCTTTCTCTTTTTTTCAATTCAAATTATAGCAGATATGAATATGCATAATAACCGGGTCTGTCAATAATAAGTTGTAAGCTTTACAGGTCTGACCAAAAAGAATACACTAAAGTCGATGGGTGGTCCCTCGTTATACACAACTGCTGTTTGTGCCTGGCTCTTAGCTGAACCTAAAACTTAAAACCTAATACCTAAAACTAAAAGTGATAAGCTGCTTATCGCTTATCGCTTTTAGGCAAAAGTCATTTTTGTCCCCGACATATTCAACAAAAACGCATCCGGCATCTCCCTTTCTATATGCATGACGGCATCGCGGCCCGTGCAATGGGTAGGTATGACATAATGGGGATTTATCTCTTTTAACCCTGCTGTGGTGGGAGATATGACACCGTTAAAATCAGCCCCGGACAAATGAAACCCGCCCATGACGGCCCATACGTTCGTTACACCTGTCACCATCTGTGCATATTTAACCGTATTTACGATACCCGCATGGGCACAGCCGGAAATGACCACCAGCCCCTTTTCTTTGATATTGAAAGCAATTCCCGAGTCATCGTGAAACGAATCATGCTTCTCCTCGCCATCCACCTGGTAAAACATGTCGGGTGCACCTTTTTCAAAATCGGTAACCCTCGGTATTTCTCCCAGAAAAAGCCCATCACCATCCAGCAACAGATAGGGTTCTTGAGTTTCGACAATATTTACGCCGGCCTTGTCTGACTTTTCCCGGGATAATGATGGCACAATTACGCGAAAGTCTTCGGTAATCTTTCGATAACGGGGTTTGACAAAAACACCTGGATGTACCACCAGATCCAGATCTTTTTTCCCCACTGCTGCAACCAGGTTTTCAAGCCCCCCCAGATGATCCAGATGACCGTGGGAAAGAACCAACGCCTCTACCTGAGAAAGATCAGCGTTCAAAGCCTTGGCATTCAAAGCAGCACCGTCTTCTGAAAAACCAAAATCAAACAACATATAACGGGATGTCCCATTTTTTGTGATAGTGATCCACGTGGAAAATCCGTGTTCTGCACGAATACTGTTGCCAAGTTCGTTACCCTTCAACGGGTTGGCCCGCTGCACCACCTCGTTGCTGTCCCGGGCAACCAGGTCGATATAGTTGTCCTGCAGCGTCAACACTTCCACCTTGTCCACTTCGTTTAGTTTAATGCCCATTTTTACCTCCTTAAGATTCGTTCACAATCATGGAATAAAGATACCATGGCCGTAGGGGGTGTCAACCTAGGGATTGCCAAGTTTCACCATAGCATGTGCTTTGGTGCTGATAGATCAAAAAAGGATTTGACCATCGTCTAATCCTTTTTGTTGTGTTGATATTCTCATGGCAATGTGCTTTTAAGCAATTCCCCAATAATTCTAAAATTATTGTTTCTTGCTCGATTGAAATTTATATCGGATGAGCAAAGCGAAAAATAAGCGACACTGTCGCGTTAAATAAAATTGCACCACGATTTTATTAAGGTAAAAGGACAAATCATGAAAAGAAAGCGATCCCGGACACATTTATTTTACTGTATTATAGGGCTCATAATCGTTGCTGCCTGCTCACAATCTCAACCAACCGAGCACCTTGAAGTCGATAGCAATCCGGATCTTTCCGCTCATTCTGCTGAGTTCAAGAAAGAAGTGATCAAAGTCACCGATGGCCTTTATGTGGCCATTGGGTTCGGCCTTGCCAACGCTGTCTTGCTGGTTGGCGATGATGGTGTTGTTATCGTAGACACCATGGAAAGCGCTGAAGCCGCCCTTCCAGTCAAAGAAGCTTTTAATAAAATTACCTCGAAGCCTGTCAAGGGCATCATCTACACGCACTTTCATTCGGATCATACCGGGGGGGCCGCCGTGATGGCCGGCAATGACAATCCAGAAGTGTATTCCCATGAAAGCACCCAGTATTACCTGAATCGAATTGCGAATATCACTCGGGAAACAACCTATCGACGGGGTATGCGTCAATTCGGCACCCTGCTGCCTGAAGGCGGGGTGGTGAATTGCGGCATCGGGCCGGAGCTCCGATTTAACGAGGA
>JAOZSO010000520.1:0-2690 GCA_029939655.1 Desulfobacterales bacterium | reverse complement strand
TTTCAATATTTTCTTTCAAATATTTGGACTCTATCATTCCGATCCTCCTTAAACCTTACATCCGCTTTCCGGCACACCTTTTTTTAATGCGTCGATTGTAACAATGCATGGATTATCTTACAGATACCGAAAACCCCATGTCCATCACTCGGGGAGTTTAAATCGTCCTGGAGCGGGGGCTAATCAGCAATTTCAGCGCACAAACTCATGCATAAGGCAGCCTAAAGAAAGAACAGAATTTTATCAAGAAAAATAAATTCGTTTTATGATTCGGGATTATAACCATTTATATGCGGTTATCTATAAAGCCCAAGCGATACCACGTACAGAGGTCTGGGGGGTTCGTTTTAAAGTCGGGCAACTGTTTGAGATCGTTAGGCGCCGTTAGGCCCGCAGCATAAGATAGATGGTTACAAAGATATAATCAGGGTTCGAGACAGTCCTTGCTCAGGCTGTCCTCGAAAGTGACAGGATAACACCCATCAAAACAGGCTTTGCAGAAATGATTTTCCGGGTTTTTGATGTTGGTTGCGCTCAAAAGACCCTCGAGGCTCAGGTAGTATAGGGAGTCCAGCCCCAGATGTTCTCTCAACTCTTCTACCGTTTTGTTTGCAGCAATCAGTTCTCCCCGGGTTGAAAAATCGATGCCGTAGTGGCAGGGGAATCTGTGAGGGGGGCCACTCACGCGCATATGGACACGGTTGACACCCAGTTCCCGCAGCGCCTTTACACGCGTTTTTACCGTGGTACCCCTGATAATGGAATCTTCAATGATAATAATATCTTTCCCTTTCAGCAGGGATTTGATGGGGTTCAGCTTTACCCGCACACCGAAATCACGCATACTCTGGGTGGGTTGGATAAAGGTCCTTCCTACATAATGGTTTCGAATCATGCCCATTTCAAACGGTATACCCGATGCCTCTGAATACCCCAGAGCCGCATATGTACCGGAATCCGGAAATGGCATGACAAAGTCGGCATCCACACCCGATTCACGGGCCAAGCGCCTCCCGTGTGCCTTTCTGAGCTGGTAAACATTCATTCCATAAAAAGAACTGTCCGGTCTTGCGAAGTAAATGAATTCGAAAATGCAGAAAGCTCGCCTGTCAGGCACCGGCACGTGGATGCTCTTGATACCGCCGTCGCTGATAATGACGATTTCTCCCGGATCCAGTTCCCGAATAAATTCGGCCTGGACCAGGTCGAGGGCACAGGTCTCGGATGCCAGCACATAATTGCCATTCAGGCGACCCAGGCAAAGGGGTCTGAATCCGTATGGATCCTTGATGCCCACAACTTCTCCCTTGCCGGTAAGCATAATAAAGGAAAAAGCGCCTTTCAGTTTTTGGACAGCCGCTGCCAGTGCCTGTTCAAATCCGAGTTCAAGATTTTTTACAAAGAGGTGCAGGAAAATTTCACTGTCCATGGTCGTCTGGAATATAGACCCGGCCTCCTCCAGTTCACGCTTCAATTCATAGGCATTGACGATATTGCCGTTGTGTGCCACGGCATATGATTTTTTCCTGTGCTGAACAACGAATGGCTGGGCATTCATTAGAATGGAGCTGCCGGTTGTTGAGTAACGAACGTGCCCGATGGCATGCCGGCCGCAAAGATCCTCCATGTGGTCGGCGTCGAACACCTCCGGCACCAGTCCCATTCCTTTGTGGGCATAAATTGCCTGATCTCTGGCAATGGCAATGCCTGAGCTTTCCTGGCCACGGTGCTGGAGGGCGTAAAGCCCAAAATAGGTCATTCGTGCAGCTTCGGAATGCCCTGAAATGCCAAATATCCCACAGGCTTCCCGGGGTCTCCCGCAGCACGTCGATTCACCGTCTGAAGTTGTTTTCATATGACCGGACACCATTTATTGGTTGCTCCTTGTCAAATATCTGGTTTAAAGCTCTTCTGAAAGTAATATAGCCTCGGCAATCTCACGCATGGATTTCCGCGTGTCCATGCTGCGCTTCTGTATCCAACGATAAGCCTCCTCCCCGGTTCGGCCACGTCGCTTCGTGAGCACCTCTTTGGCACGTTCCACCAGTTTACGTGTCTCGAGTTCCTCCTGAATGACCTTGGTTTCCACCATGAGCTCGGTATTGATAATAGCGGCCGCTGCCTGGTTGGCAACAGTTTGGATGAGATTGATTTCCGTTTCGGAAAACCGATGGCGCTCAGCTGTAAAGCAGTTAAAAACACCGATAACCTTTTCATCCTTGATTTCCAACGGAACGCTCAGCATGGATACCAGACCGAGCCGTCTGGCCATCTCTTTTTCTTTGAAAAGAGATTCATCCAGCACATTTTCGACCATGAGCGGCTTTCGGGTTGTTGCAACATGCCCCACAACCCCTTCCCTCATTCCCAGGGATCGATCCTTCACATACTCACGATCGATGGTTTGCGAGGCTTTCAATCCCAGTATCGGCGGATCAACGGTTTCATCGATAAGCCACAGAGAGCATATTTCCACCCCGGTTACTTTGGCCGTGACCATTAAAATCAGTTTGAGGATATCTTCCAGATACTGATCGGAGGTTATGGCACGACTGATGTCCATCAGGGCTTTGATATATTTGTCTTGTTGATCAAGCTCGGGTTTTTTCATGATTAAAATTTGAAACGCTCATCTTAGGGCTCGCGAAAAAATAACTTCACATTTTCAGCGCCCATCCATCCCGCTCAGC
>JAOZSO010000519.1:0-2691 GCA_029939655.1 Desulfobacterales bacterium | reverse complement strand
TTGGCTCAAACAGCGCAAATCGCCTTCGAATCACCCATTTCGCTCTATCTCTGGTAAAAACCGAAAGTTGAGTTAACAAGTAAAACAGGTTTGATTTCAAATGGCAAACAACACTTTTCAATATTTCGATACATAAATTATCCGATTTGTTTTTTAGCGCCGGTGATTTGCGGCGTTCGACATACAGAACGACTATTTCCCGGGAGGCAAGTTTTCGCTCTGAAATACTGAAGCTACTCTTTCCAGCATCGAGAAGGCAACCCATTTAGGGACGGGTATTGATATATTACTTTATGCTTCTTGTTAAAGGGGTTTGATGAGAATATTTCCTCGTTGTTTTGAACGCTATACGAATATATCAATACCCGTCCCTAAGTTTCTTGGATTATATGAAATCACTGCACTGGATTTTTACTCCGCTGCGCTCCATAAAACCAGTGAGTTCAAACGTTGTGCATATAGTCATTTTGTTGAAGGAAATGCGCCGAAGCTACTGTGGTGAAGGTGTCCTTAGAGAGAAATGGGATACCATTGGATCAAAATCACGATCATCATGGAGCAAAGGCAACCCTTCCATGATGCAGAAAGTTCCGATAATTACATCGATTGTTTTTCGGACCGTAACACCGGATTTTCGAAGGATTCGGTAGTTTTGAGCACTTTGAATAGCGACATTATAGCCACCGATTTGGCGAAATGGGAGAGCGCTAAGCAAACCCTTGGCAGTTTCATAATCCTTATTCGACTTGAAACCCTGAAGGACCTCTGCGAGGATTAAATCCCCAATGATGACAGGAATATTTGAAAGGGAACTGTCAAGCAAGTCTGTCTGCCATGTGGGGATACCGTTGAAATAATTGATCCATACGGATGAATCGACCAGAATCATTGATCTAATCTCATTGAATCAAGGTCACCATCCCATTTAAGTTTTCCACGTAAATTTTTAATTTGTTCTTGTTTTTTAATTTGGACCAAGAGTCTGAGTCCGGTTTCAACAACGGCCTTTTTGGTTTTTAACTGGCTGAGGGCCATAGCCTCATTGATAAGCTCGTCATCAATGACAATGTTGGTTCGCATGGTATCGCCTCCCATATGATGTGTATCAAACATATAATATGTACACATTAAATTGGTGTCAAGAGTTTATTAAATTTCAATTTTGTCGAATTTGTTGTAGAGCAGATACAGAATGCTGGGGTAATCCGATACAAAAAAATGTTTGGAGAATATTCACTCTATTGCAATGACAAAGTAATAGCTCAGTTCAGGTTTAAGATAGAGATAGGCGACTTCTATGATTGTTTTGAACCCGTTGCTACAAGCAGGTAAGCACGATTGAAATCAATCGTACTCCGGAGAAAGTGTTTCAATATATAACAAGCATTCTTGAACATGGTGAATAGATGTTGTCCAACATTTCAAACATCTTGTTTGACCTGGATGGTACCCTGACGGACCCCGGGGAAGGGATTACACGTTGCATCCAGTATGCCCTTGACCGGCTTGGCTCGGCCATGCCATTGTCAGACCAGCTCGCATGGTGTGTCGGCCCGCCCCTGAGAGCCTCTTTTTCACAGCTGTTGAATACCACGGACGAAACCATTCTGGACCAGGCCCTGGTCCATTATCGAAAGCGCTTTTCTGAAAAAGGCATGTTCGAAAACATTCTATATCCCGGCGTGGTTTCATCCCTTGACAGGCTGCGGAAGGCTGGATTCAACCTGTTTCTTGCCACCTCGAAACCCAGGGTGTTTGCACAACAGATACTTGATCACTTCAAGATGACCCCTTATTTCCATAAGGCTTATGGAAGCGAACTGGATGGTCACCTGTCGGACAAGGGCGCGTTGATTGCGCACATCATCAGTCAGGAAGGACTCGATTCCACGGCAACACTGATGGTCGGTGACCGGGTATACGATATCGAGGGCGGGAAAGAGAATGGGGTTATGACAGCAGCCGTGTTCTACGGTTACGGCACGCGGGATGAAATCGATACAGCCCATCCGGATGCTGTCTTTGAAACAATCGCGGATTTAACTAAAACAATGTTGTCAACAGACTGAAGGGGAAAATCTGCCCATTGTGGGTATGCCCGGAAAGCTGCAGGTCGAAATGACCGGCAGATTTGTTACCGACGATGGGCTGGTGTTTCAACAGGAGAGTAAACAGATCGGTAGAGAGATTTGACAGCAGACGATATTCCGACTCGCTGCTGACGACCCCTTGAGAACTTCCGGAAGGGTCATTCACACCGACGATATGGAGCAGATTCTTTAGGGTCAGATACACGGTAATCAAAAGGATCAATCCGTTCAAATACTGTCTCCTGTTTTTGATACGCGTTGGCGTGTTTTTTTTAATCGGCCTCTAAGCTTTTTGGCGGCCAGTTTTCGCTCTTTCGAGGCTCTTGTGGGCCGCGTTTTTTTTCTCGGTTTCGGCTTTTTGGTTGCCTTGCGAACCAGGGTCACCAGCCGATCGAGGGCATCCTGACGGTTTTTCTCCTGGCTTCGGAAGCGTTTGGCCTGGATAATCAGGACACCGTCATCCGTCATTCGTTTTCCGGCCAGTTTTTTCAGGCGATGGTAGACCTCGGGAGAAAGACCTTTGGATTGCCGTGCGTCAAAGCGAAGCTGTACAGCCGTGGAAACCTTGTTCACATGCTGTCCCCCGGGACCGGATGCCCGA
>JAOZSO010000086.1:0-10212 GCA_029939655.1 Desulfobacterales bacterium | reverse complement strand
TAACCCCATGGTGAAGATGAAAGTGACCACCCAGGGCGAGGAGGTGATCAACCTGCTGTGGGATGTGATCGCGGCTAAGGGATTTGAAAAGGACACCTACTTCGAGATGGCGACCCGGGACATCCGCGCCCTGCCCAAACTTGAAGGTACCGTCCATGTGAACATGGCCCTTATCGTCAAGTTCATGGCCAACTACTTTTTCAATCCCGGACAATTCCCGGAGACAGGGAAAATGGACGCACCCATCCACGACGATTTTCTGTTTAACCAGGGGCCCACCAGGGGACTGGGAAAAATCCAGTTCCACGACTACAATATTGCCTACAACAGCCTGGATCTTCCCAATATCAAGATATTCAAGGAGCAGATCGCCTTTCTGGTGGAATTGCTGATGACCGCCCCACCCAATAAGGACCAGGTCAAGGATATCGATTTTTTGCTCAATCTGGGGGAACTTTTCACCCTGGTGGCTTACGGCCAGTTGCTCATTGAAAAAACCAAGATCGATGTAGTGGCGGACGATCTGATGGACCAGATCTTCGATTTCATGGTGCGGGATTTCTCCAAGTTCGCCCTTCAGCTATACAGCAAGACCAGCAGTACGACCAAGCAGATGGAAATCTGTATGAAGATGATTAAAAAACCGGCGGTGAATCCGGAGCGCTTCAACCGGATCTGGGAAGAACATGTTTATAGCCTTAAAGGGGCCTACCAAATGAACGACTAGCTCGGACATTTCATGAAACTTGACGAAATATCCGAGCGAGCTCGGATATTTTACATGTCCCTTATGAGCTTAAGCATATCAGGGGTTGAGATGATGCCCACAACTTTTTCATCGCGGAGCACAATGACCCGGTGGATATAATTTTTAATCATCATACCGGCGACTTGTTGCAAGGGCGTATCTTCTGAAACCTGGAAGATTACAGGCGTCATGATGTCCCGGACCGTGGTGAAAGATTCTGTCTCGATACGGAAACCTTCAGCCTCCTGCCTGGCATACTGGCGACTAAGAGAATGAAGGTAATAGTCATGGGGCCATTCGCCGTCCTTTTCGGGCTGGGTCTCGTGGTGAACAATGTCGGTCAGAGATACAACACCGATGGGTGTTCCCGTACTGGATTGTACCGGCGCACCGGAAATACAGTTTTCCATAAAAAACTCGGCCAGTCGATTGACAGACCATTCAGGTTCTGCCACCAGTACATTCGACTTCATCACGTGTTTGGCGGTTAATGTTTTCATGGCACCCCCTTTCTGGTTCAGGCCATATCACTTTAGCCTGTCATTGATGATTTCTGATATTTCCCTGACCTGAATACGTTTATCCAGGTTCGTCGATTTAACGGCATCTCCCAGCATGACCGCACATGTGGGACAGCTGACTGCCAGGATATCGGCACCTGTGCCCAGCGCCTCCAGCACGCGGTTTTGAGCAGGAGACTCCGGCCCTTTTCCGAGGATGTCGGTGAACAGGTTTCCTCCTCCTCCGCCGCAACACAGGGCATTCTGCATGGACCGGTCCATTTCTCGTGCTTTCACGCCCGTGAGGGAAGCCAGGATTTTTCTGGCTGATCCGTACTCCCAATTGTGGCGACCCAGGTAACACGGGTCGTGATAGGTTACTGATATTTCCGGAAGATCATTCTCAAACGAGAGACTGCCGGTATGTGCCGCCAGGATCTGGGTGTAATGAAACACCTCATAAGTCCCACCCAGCTTCGGATATTCATTTTTCAGGGCATTGAAGCCGTGGGGAGAGAGGGTAATGATTTTTTTAACATTCAGCTCATTAAAATGTTTGATATTCTCTTCGGCCAGCAGGCGAAAGAGCTCGCTTTCTCCCATGGCATTGGTTTCATTACCATCAGACACTTCCTGGTCTCCCAGAATGCCGAAAGTCACACCCACGCGATTGAGAAGTGTGGCAACAGAACGGGCGATCTCCTGTCCCCGACTATCGAAGGCTCCTACGTCTCCGGGGAAAAATAAAAATTCCTGATCTGAAAAGGCTTCAATCCCGGTACCCACGGTCCAGGCGGTTCTTTTTTTCCTGGTAAAGCCATAGGGGTTGCCGTAATTTTGAAGTTTTGTCAGACAGTCCCGGACGGGCGGGGGGACCTTTCCTTCACACACCAGGGCCTCTTTGCCGGCAGTAAACGCCAGAAGCAGCTCATCTTTGATCTTGGTCAGTACGCATTGCTCCACACAGTTCCCACATGCGGTACAGGAAAACAGTATCTCCTGAAAACGCCGGGACGGCTCGATCTTCTCATCCAGCCAGGCCCGCAGGAGCCACATCCGGCCGCCCGGTGAATAGGTTTCAAACCTGAATGCCGCATAGGCCGAACAGTTGAAATCAATGTAATTACCCGGCAGTTTGCAATAGCCGCACCGGAAACACCTGTGCAGAATTTCTGCGTATTTCATCGGTCTTCCTCCCAGTTGCCGGGATTCATAACGTGGTTAGGGTCCAGAATCGATCGAACACGACCCATCAGGTCAACCATGTTGGGGTCCATTTTGCGGAGGATCTCTTTCTGAGCCGGTGCCTCCGCTTTCCAGGGTATGCCCCCAAGGTCCAATACCTTTTTATTGGTTTCTTCGAGGGCGCTCTGAGCACGAGCTACGTCATCAGGGTCTGCCCGGTTGAACGCATAGGCATAGAAAAACATCATACTGTGATTGATGCCGATGATCCGGCACCCCATGGAGTAGCTCACACCTAATCTGTCTGCGATGTCAAGGCCCAGGTCATAGGCTTTGGGAAACAGTTCCACCGGCATGATAGCGCCCACATATTCGAATCCACCCCCTTTGCGAACATCCGCAAACAGGGAAAGCTGTCTGGCAGGAACTTCCAGAAATCTTTGTTTCATCATGCTCGGCAGGGGCAGGAATCCGCCTGTTTTCGCATCGATATAGCTTTCCACCGCAGACCGGATAAGATTTCGCTTCCAGATCAGCTCCTTTTTTGTTTTCGCACCGTAATTGACATTACAGTGAAAAAAACCTGCTGCCCAGTCGGGTTTGGGTGTCATCCAGGTGGTAACATCTTCCGCCACTTGTGTTCCGGTTATCTGATAGAGGATATCCGGTATGATCGATGCATCCTCGCACACGAATACACTCACATCATTCAGGGGATAGTTCGGGTAGAGTTTTATGGAAAGTTTGGTGATGACACCGGTGGTTCCGGCCCACCCCAGAAAAAGACCAGACAGGTCGGGCAAAGGGGCCCTTGCAAACCAGTATGGAGATGTTGCACAGGACCCGATTCGGACGACCTCTCCGGTGGGCAGGACCACCTCCAGCCCGTTCAGCATGTCGGAATGAAATCCGCCTGCATGTGACATGTGCCCTGATCCGTGTATGCAAACGTTTCCGGCAACCGTGGCCGCAGGCGGGGCATCCGGGGCGGAGTGTTTGAGGTTTGGAAAGTGTTTCCGAAGATAGGCCTGGAGCATGCCCTGGGAAGTGCCGGCCTCCACCAGTGCGTACCGACTCATTTCGTTAATTTCAAGAACCCGGTTCATCCTTTTCATGTCCATGACGATGCCGCCTTTCAAGGCCCGGGACAACCCGGAAAGCACCAGGCCCGCTCCCAGCGGGACCAGCGGCACACGATACGTATTGGCTGCCTGTACAATCTTTTGAACCTCGTCGGTGCTCCCCGGCATGACCACAATATCCGGTTCGCACGCCGGCATGGTTCCAGGATCCATGGAATAGATATACTTTTCCTCCTGAGCGTCGGAGACAAAACCGGGGCCGACAATTTCCAGTAGAATATCGTAGATCTGTTTCATAAACTTATCCTTTCGGTACATTCCCTTCCAGTGCGTGCTGACAAAGGTCGCTCAGGTGAATCGGAAACATCCCCTTTTCTGCGGCGGGCTCAGCCAGTGTCACCATACAAACCGGGCAGTTGAAAACACAATATGCCGCCCCGGTGTCTTTCATATCATCCAGATTGCGGTTTTGAATGTCGTCGGCCATTTCTTCCCGCTGATGTGCCCTCAAGATCTGTCCACAGCAGAGTGCATTTTCCCTGTCATACTTTCGTTCCACGCGTTCCGCCCCAATTTTTGTAAAAATATCGTCGACCCAATGCTGGGTTTCCGGAATCAATCGGTTGGAACAGGGGCGTTGATAGGCCACCCTGGCATTGATGGGTTTGATGGTGTCTTTCAGTGCATCGAGTCGACCGGAAATGTACTCGAAGACATGAATCGGTTTAAACGGCACCTGGATATTGAATGCCGGTGCCAGGTGGCTGAAGGTCGCGTAGCACTCATCGTGAAAACAGATCAGTTCATCGACATTGCTGTCTTTTAAGTAATAATGCCAGATATTCTCAATGACTCTTGGAAGTTGTTCTCGAATAACGGAATTCCGGGCAAAGTGAAGCCACATGATATTGCAGAATATATCGCTCCCCACAATGATGGAAGGATTTTCGTAGAGTGGTTCACGTATGCTTCCTGTCAACATGGGAAAGTAGCACATGTCGATTACCGGCGCACTTACCTTCATGGGTGTGATGGTGCCTTTGGGTTTCATCATAAGAATCTGCTGCCGGGTGATTGGCGCCGGTGAGGGAAGAATGCCTTTCTCCTCTTGACGTTCGACGATCACATAGAAAGGGTGGTTGCCGTTGGGGCAGTATTCCTCGCAGGAGTAGCAGGTAGCACATTCGGTCAGGACCCTGGAGTGCTCCCCGGTGTTGATTTTGGTCTTCTCACGCTTGGCCTCTGCCAGATCGAAAGTCATGTACTGACACCTCATCAGGCAGTCACAGGTATCGCAGGACTCGCAGATGGCGGGATCGAAATCTAAAGATAAAGATGCGTTCACGCTGGTCTCCTTTGGCGGTGTTCCTTATTGCTTTCCTGGTTGAGCGTTTCAAGATTTATGAAGGGAGATATATTTTCATCATAGACTCAAATGATTTGCAACAAAAAGCAGGAATGGTGTACCAGTATACGGACATTATCTATTTGCGGAACGTGCCTGCTTTCGTCTGGGTTGATATTTTCGCCTGGTGTTGGAAGCGGGTCTTTTTGCAGGGCGGGGTTTGTATTTTTTCTTTGCATGAACCGGCACAGGTTTTATTAGCCATTCATCTTCCGGCTGGATACAGTTCAACTTGCGGCCCATGAACTCCTCGATGGGGGGGAGGTAGAAGGCGTCTTCCTCATCGGCAAAACTGACAGAGGTACCTGCCGAACCGGCACGACCGGTACGCCCGATACGGTGCACGTAATCTTCCGGGTCACGCGGCAATGTGTAGTTGATGACATGGTCCATGCCTTCGATATGAATGCCGCGCCCGGCCACATCGGTTGCGACCAGCGCCCGTACCTTTTTGTTCTTGAAATCATTCAGACGACGAATTCTCTTGTTCTGGGGAACATCACCGGAAAGTTCGGCGCAGTTGATCCCGTAGCGGGTCAACATTTCCGCCAGTCGTCTGACTTCATCACGCCTGTTGCAAAAAATAAGCACCCGGTCCAGGTTCTGTTTTGAAATAATGTTGAACAGCAGCGCAAACTTTTCACTGAGCGTCACCAGGTAAACGATCTGGTCCACTGTATCCACCGCAATCTGTTCCGGTTCAATTTCAATGGTTACAGGGTCACGTGTCCATTGTTCGGCCAGACGGGTAACCTCCCTGGTCAGGGTTGCGCTGAAAAGCAGTGTCTGGCGCTTATCTTTTTTAGGTGTGCTGTAAATGATTTTGCGGACGTCCGGAATAAATCCCATATCGAGCATCCGGTCGGCCTCGTCAATTATCATTACCTCAACCTTTTTCAGGTTAAGGTCACCTCGCCGCTGAAAATCGAGCAGCCTTCCCGGTGTGGCCACGATGATGTCCACTGCTGCATTGGTCAGCTGCCTTTTCTGCTTTTCGTAATCCATGCCCCCGAATACAGAAACGATGTTCAGGGTGCAATACTTGGCGAGCTGACGCGCTTCCTCAGAGATCTGGAGTACCAATTCTCGTGTGGGAGCTATAACCAGGACTCTGGGGGTGCCCGGTTTTCGTTTACCCTGGATGGGGTTGTTCAACATCCGGGTGATAACGGTGATCAAAAAGGCAGCTGTCTTGCCCGTACCTGTCTGAGCCCGACCGGTGGCATCCTTTCCGGACAGGGTACTGGGGAGAATTTCAGTCTGTATAGGCGTGCAGTACTTGAAGCCAAGATCGAAGATGGCGTGGAGCAGGGGTGTGGGCAGATTGAAATCATGAAACCGGGTCTCGCCTTCAACCGGGTTAACCTTGAATTTGGATATATCCCATTTTTCCACCAAAGAGGAGCCGGGTGCTCTATCTTTGGTGCTCTTGGTCGGGCGGTTTGGTCTTCCTTTTTTCCGAGGGGGTCGTCTTTGTTGGGAACGACTTTTCTGTTCAGATTTTAACGGCCCGGACTTGGATTCGGTAGTGGAATTTTTTCTTTGTGGTGATTTTTTTGAGGGACCGATTTTGCCCTCTGTTGGTGTTTTGGATTTTTTTCTAAATTTATTCAGCACCTTTTGTAAAATACTTTGCATTAACCCTTCTTTAAAAAGCCTGCAGCTTTCCTTGCCTTGACAGCCCCCGCTGAAAAGAAGGGACGTTTCCGTTAACACGGTTTCATTTAAATTATTAACCCGGCAACTAAATAGCCAAACTCCGTCATGCCGGACTTGATCCGGCATCCAGTGTTTTTTCTGGATTCCCGCCTTCGCGGGAATGACAACCTTGAGGTATTTAATTGCCGGAGTAATATGTAGATTACCACAACTTTACTAAAAGTGATAATATAGCTTTCTTAACATATGTTTACGAACTAACCAACACTATCAGTGATACCTGGTGATATTCACATTGGAGCTTTGCACCCACTGATTAAATTTTTGCCGTAGCCATATCTTGAACCGCAGCCTTGTTGCAGGCAAAAGCAGCAGAAGACCTGATATATCGGTTAATAACCCCGGTGTCAGCAAAACAATACCGGCTATGAAAATAATCAGCGCGTCGAGCATCTCTTCTGCAGGGGGTTCACCACGTTGAAGACGTGTTTTTACCCTGAACATCGCCTCTAACCCCTGAAGCCGGGCAAGGTATGCACCCGCAGCACCGGTAAGGATCACAAGCAGCAATGTATAGAAAGGCCCGATTGTGGCTCCGAGTTTGATCAGGAGATACAATTCGATCACCGGTATCAAGGTAAATGCAAGAAACAGTTTTAATAGCATGTTTTTCCTTCCCAAAGATCCATAGAAGATGGTTATGCTACCCGCAGGTGTCAAGACAAATATAGGGGACGCCCCTTAAATTATAAGTTTCTATCCTATCTGATATGTGGTACAGTCATTCTATGCCACGTGCTGCCCGTATCGATGCTCCTGGAGCCCTTCATCATATTATTGTAAGAGGCATCGAGAAAAGAAAAATATTTAATGACGATATCGACAGGATTAATTTTCTGGATCGACTGGGTAAGGTGCTTTCAGAAACCGAAACAAAATGTTTTGCATGGGCTCTGATTCCCAATCACTTTCACCTTTTATTGCGCACAGGAGATTGTCCGCTGTCCACGGTTATGCGTAGGCTTTTAACCGGGCATGCTATCAATTTCAACGGTCGACATCATCGAATCGGTCACCTTTTTCAGAACCGCTACAAATCTATTCTCTGCCAAGAGGATACCTATTTATTGGAACTTGTCCGGTATCTTCACCTCAATCCGATTCGGGCCAAGCTGGTTACAGATATTCAGGAACTGGACAAATACCCTTTTTGCGGACACGCCGTTATCATGGGGAAAAAGAAAAGAGTGTGGCAAGATGACGCCTATGTGCTGCTACTGTTCGGAGAAAATAGATTAACTGCGCGCCGCCGTTACAAAAGATTTGTTGAGAATGGCCGCAAGCAGGGCAGACGTCCCGAACTTACAGGAGGAGGACTTATCCGAAGCAATGGTGGCTGGTCAGCGATCAAGTCTCTTCGTCGGGCAAATCTTCATTTGAAAAGCGATGAACGTGTGCTGGGTGATTCTGATTTTGTTGAGAGGGTTTTAAGTGCTGCCGATGAGTCTCTTGAAAGAAAATACCTTTTAAAGTCACAGGGTTTTGATACAAAAAAACTCGCTGATAGAGTGGCAGGAATTTTTGCCATCGCCCCAGAAGAAATATTTCAACCTGGAAAACAACCGATGAAGGTCAAAGCAAGAAGTCTTTTCTGTTACTGGGCGGTTAGAGAGTTAGGGGTTACAATGGCTGATCTGGCTCCAAGACTCAATATTTCACAGCCTGCTGTCAGTTTGAGCGTTCGTCGGGGAGAGCAAATAGCAGCAGAAAATGGATATTTACTGATAGATGGATAGAAACTTATAATTTAAGGGGCGTCCCCTATATTTTGGAAGGCAACGTAGACCGGTGATAAACAGGCTCAAGGGAGATTTGATCAGAAGCAGCGCAATTGGCAGGGTATCGAATTGTTTTGTTGAATCTTATGGGCATCTGGATCCCAAAATGGGGGTCACGCGACCTGAAGGATCACCGGCAAACAAGATCTTGCGTGATTTTACAGTTAAACGAATGCAGGCCGCCGGGCTTTTGGTCCGGATAGATTGCGTTGGCAATATTTTTGGAAGAAAGGACGGTTCCTGGAACCATGAAAAAGCCGTTATGATCGGCTCCCATCTGGACAGTGTGATGAATGGCGGCCATCTGGACGGTGCTCTGGGTGTTTTTACCGGGATTGAAGCTGTACGGCGATTGCGCGATGAAGATTTTCAAAACCAGCGTCCCATTGAAGTGGCAGCCTTTACCGGCGAGGAAGGGTCGGCTTTTGTGGTTGGCGCCATGCTGGGGAGTGCGGTCTTAACCGGAAAGATGAGCGTGGACGAGGCCCTTTCAACAAAAAATACCGATGGCCGGACCCTTGATTATGTTCTCAAAGAAATTGGTTATAAAGGTGATTTTGAATATTGTGCAGACGATGTCGACACTTTTATGGAACTACATATTGAGCAGGGCCCGGTTCTGGACACCGATGATATGTCTGTGGGCATCGTGGAGCATATCACCGGCATTACCTGGTTAAAATCCATTATCACAGGTATTGGCAACCATGCCGGTACAACACCCATGAATATGCGGCAGGATGCCCTGGTGGCGGCGGCAGATGCAGTCAGGTTCCTGTACAGGAGAGCTCAGGAGATAGCGATGTCAATGAATTCATCCATTGTCGGCACCACCGGCTATCTGAACGTTATCCCAAACAACATGAACGTTATTCCGGGAATGGTGGAACTGGGATTTGATATAAGGGACTCTTCACTTGAAAACATGCAGCAGCTAACAGATGAAATCATATCTTTTTTAAACGGTTTGAAACGTGAGAATGGCATTGATGTACAAGTGGAATCTCCGGATATGCAAGCCCCTGTAAAACTGTCGGAAGAGGTCATTAGTACAATTGAAAAATCAGCTGTTCAGGCGGGTGTTAGGTTCAGGAAAATGGCCAGTGGTGCGATGCATGATGCCCGTAACATGACCTCAATCGCCAGAACCGGAATGATATTCGTGCCAAGCGTCAATGGCATCAGTCACTCACCCATGGAATGGACCGAGTGGGATGACATTGAAAAAGGAGTGTCTGTCTTGACCGGCGCGCTCAAAGCTTTGTCAGCATGTTACTCGTGGTTTTAATAGCCCATTTAATACCCAATTTCCAAATAAATGGCATCAAGAAAGGTCTTCTGGAATGGACATCATCCATGTATTTGCAATTTTAATCACCATCACGGCAATCTTCAGTTACATCAATTTGCGATATGTGGGTCTGCCGGTCAGTATCGGCGTCATGGTGATTGCGTTGGGGCTGTCATTGCTGGTGAATGTGTTGTCCTGGGTCGGATTTCATCTGGAAGATCCTGTTCGAAATTTTCTGCAGCAAATCGACTTTGATAAGACACTACTTCAAGGAATGCTCAGTTTTCTTCTTTTTGCCGGCGCGCTGCATATCAATATTAATGATTTGGCGGAAAAAAAATGGAGTATCGGTGCCTTGGCAACCATAGGGACTCTTTTATCGACCTTTCTGGTGGGTACCCTGACGTGGGGCGTACTCAACTGGTTTGGCGTCAACCTGTCCTATATCTATTGTCTGCTCTTTGGTGCTCTGATATCGCCTACTGATCCGATTGCCGTATTGGG
>JAOZSO010000085.1:0-10216 GCA_029939655.1 Desulfobacterales bacterium | reverse complement strand
TGCAACGCTGCAGGTGCTGCAGCCGTAAAGGCCGCCATCCTGCTCGATCGGGGTTATGTGGAACTCGACCCCTTTGTGGCCCAGGTCGATCTTGAAAAATGCAAAGGAAGCGGAGCTTGCTTGGAAGCTTGTTTGAACGAAGGCGCACTCAAGCTTGTGGAAATGGAAATATCAGGTCAAAAGGTAAAACGCGCCCAAGTGACACCCGCCCTCTGTATGGGCTGCGGCGCCTGTGTAGCTGTTTGCCCTGAGAATGCCATAGATATAGACGGCTGGACACTGAAACAGTACGAGGCGATGGTGGATAGAATTGTAGCCGAAGCGCCGGCTGCCTAACCAGGATTTTCATGAAAAAAATGAGGAAAATCGATGGACCCAACACCAACAGACAAAAAAGAAAAAAAAGAAGCCATGAAAAAGCTTCGTCGCTCTCGCAGCGCATGGATCAAAAAGGCTTCTGCTACGGTCAAGTCCCAAAAAAAATCGCTGAAATCGATTAAGGAACAGTTGGAAAAAGGCGCTGGAACCATACCGGAGCTGGCAGACGCCATTGGTATGCCCACCCATGAGGTGTTGTGGTTTATGGCGGCCTTAAAAAAATATGGAGAGATTGTTGAAGCGGAAAAAGACGGCGGGTATTTTCGTTACGCCTTAACTGAAAATGTTTCACATAAAGAATCCTGATGACCAGGGCGGTGATCGCCATGGGGAGGAAAAAATGGCTTTGTTAAATCCCAATTTTGCCAAAGAAATGGAACCCTTCGGGGAAGATTCGGCGCTTGCATGCTTTAACTGCGGGACATGCGCGGCCATTTGTCCCCTGATTTACGAACACTTTCCAAGGAAAATGATTCGATATATCCAGATCGGTGCCAAAGATCGCATTTTGGAAAATGCGCAGGAGCTATGGCGATGCCTTCACTGTGGGCTGTGCACCCAAACCTGCCCGCGAGAGGCCAATCCCGGAGAAATCATCCTGGAATTAAAACGTTATGTAGTGGCGAACTGGAGGAGGTCCTGACATGTTCAATCCAAGGGATATCATCGATATCATTGCCGGCAATGTCAAAGCTACAAGGAATCCGTTCGGCATCCCGAAATTTCTGGTCAACCAGTGGCACAAAGGAACGAATCTGCCTCAACAGGGTGATGCCATGTTGTTTACCGGCTTGATGTATCAGTTCGTCCCCTATATTGAAAAATCGACCATGTACCTGGCCAAATATGAAGATACGTCGATGGCCGACTATATTCGTTTTGCGAAATATATGCCGAGTTTTTTTTCAGGCCTGGGTCTTTCCATGATTACCTCCGGAAGTGAAAAGAAAAAATATAATACCATTCTCCGGGATATTGCAAAGATTCTCAAGGCTTCCGATGTCGACTTTTTCTATAGACCGGATCTGGATGACTACAGCGGTGTTTTGTTGTACGATCTTGGCGATCAGGAAGGCTTTGTGAAGCACGCCCGATATGTAGCCGGAAAACTAAAACAGGCTGGAATTAAAAAACTCATCACCGTAGATCCCCATACAACTTATGCGGTAAAAGTGCTTTTCCCCAAATACGTGGATGCCCATTTTGAGGTCAAGACCTATTTTGAGCTGACCAATTTTCAATCCAAAAACGGATACCGCCGCATTACGCTGCATGACCCTTGTTTTTACGGCAGGTATCTTGAGCTTTCAGATGTGCCGGAAAAGGTATTGACAAGTCTGGGCGTCGAATGCGCACCCATAAGAAATGCCGGAGCGTTTACCAGTTGCTGCGGTGGACCGGCCGAATCCATATCCCCAAAGCTTTCCACTGAGGTGGGAACCCGGAGAGTTGAAGAACTACAGGTGCCCGGTGAAAAAATTGTCGCCATGTGCCCTATCTGTCTGGGGAATTTGAAAAAAATAGGCGCAGATGTAGAGGATTTGTCATCGGTGATCGCCGGATGCATCGGAAAATAAAATCGTTGCACGATTTTATGGAACGCGATGTTATTGATCCGGGGAATTTAAATTTTAACTAGTAGCCATAAGGAGAAACAACCATGACAGAAGAAAAACAGGAAAAAATATTATATATGTGTACATGTGGAGAAGACCGGTCGGAAATGGCCCACATACCGTTTGTTCTGGCCGGTGCAGCCTTGGCTATGGACATACAAGCGACTATCGTTCTGCAGGGAGACGGTGTTCGTATCGCCACTCCGGGATATGTCGACGACATGCCGCCGGGAGGTGGTTTCCCACCCATGAAAAAGCTGCTTGCTGATTTTCAAGAGTTAGGCGGACAGATGTGGGTTTGCGGTCCGTGTATCAAAGATCGCAATATCGAGGAATCCGACTTGATTGAAGGGGCTGAAGTTACGGCGGCAGGCTCCGTCAATTTGGCGGCTATAGAGGCAGACGCCGTGTTTGTATTTTAAGATACGTTTCGACACTTGGGGCAAAAAAGCATCCCCATTATCAGTTTGTGTTTTGCAAAATGAAACGATCAAATCAAGAGCAAAGAGGCGAATCATGGAACAAACAAAAATGCATGTTTCCCCCAATCGCGTCACCGATCTGGTAGCCTTGAAGCAGGGCGGGAGCGATGTTAGCTGCCAGACGTCTTTTGAAATTTTGCCGGTGGATTTTCAACATAGAGACAATCCGTTTCAGGCCTATATCTTTCTGTGCCGCTACAGGGGAAATGTGGATGATCGGGAATTTACTTTCAGAAAATGCTATGCCCGAGGGTGCCCCCACAACCTGTGCCCGCATGTTTCCCAGGCCGTGATGATTGCCAATCGGTATCTTCAAAGGGATTACCATAAGCTGCAGCAGGCCGGCATCCAGATAGAAAAACATCTCTTCAACCTTGAGGAAATGACCATCAAGTTTGAAGGATATCAGGAGGAACACGGACCGATTCTGGCCATTCACGATTATATCAATATCGCGATGGAAGGCAACGACGTTAGTGTAGACGTAACCCTGGAATTTGTTCCCGGCGCCGAGCATTTTGCCAATTATGAAAATCAGATGATTTTTTTAATGGTGGATTTTTCGGTAACCTGTCTGGGGAAAAAGCATCACTATGAACGATGCCTGGCCTGTTACCCCATGGATAAGGAAGCGGAAGAAAAAAATGAGAAAGCTGCTATTGCCGATGAACGATTAAAATTGCTGTATGAGGAGTTCGACACTGTATCCATTCAGTATGAAAAGCGATTTTTCGGACAGTCTGCAGCAGCCTCAGCCGAAAATGAGGTGTGAGCAAAGAACCTATGACCCTTCATACGCCTCCCAATCGAATTTCGGACCTGGTATCCTTGAAACAGAACGGTTTATCCGTCACGTGTCAAACCTATTTTGAAATAGTTCCTCTGGAGATCGATGATAGCGGAAATTCAGTCCGAGCCTTTATTTTTCTCTGTCGCTATGGCGGCACCATTGATGGTAAAGCGTATGGATTTCGCAAATGCTATGCCCGGGCATGTTCTGATCAGCACTGTGCCAATATGTACCAGGCTGTCATGACGGCAAAGCCATATGCTTATGCTGACTACGACAAATTGGAGCGTGCCGGAATCGTTCTCGAAAAAAGACGCATGACCTTAGAAGAGATCGTCAAGAAATTTGAAGGGATGCAGGAAACATATGGGCCGACCCAGATTATCCACGACTATATCGATATGGCCCGTCAGGGGCATGGGGTTAAAATTGATCCGGTGCTGAATATCATGTCTGCCCAAGAGTATATCGACAATTATAAGATTCAGAGAATTTTCTTGATGGTTGTCTTCGGTATTACCTGCCAGGGTAATACCCACCAGCATGAACGCTGTTTTGCCTGTTATTCTAAGGATCAGGAAGCCATAGAAAAAAAAGAAAAAGTGACTATTGCCAATGAACGCTTGAAAATACTCTACAATGAATTTGACAATGCGTCGATAAAATGTGAAAAGCAGTTTTTTTAATCTAAACATAGAACAAGGTGGACAAAATGGCACAAACATCTATCAACAATCCCCCCGGCCGGGTAACAGATCTTGTGGGTCTGAAGAAAAAAGGATCGGTAGTGACATGTGAAACGAGCTTTGATATTCTGCCGGTCGATTTTGCGCATCGTGACAACCCGTTTCAGGCGTTCATTTTCCTCTGTAGTTACAAAGGAAGCATCGACGCACAAGAGTATGAATTCAGAAAGTGCTATGCCCGTGGTTGCCCGGATAACCTGTGCCCGCATGTTTCCCAGGCAGTAGTGGTTGCCAACCGTTATCTCCAGAAAGATTACCGAAGGTTGGAACAGGGCGGGATCAAAATCGAAAGACGCCTTTTTGATCTGGACGATATGACCGTTAAATTTGACGGGTACCAGAAAGAACACGATGCAACGCTGGTCATCCACGATTATATCAATATTGCCAGAGAGGGCAATGAGGTGGCGGTAACAGTGATGCTGGAATACGTTCCCGGCGTAGAGCACTTTGTCGGTTATGATAATGAAATGACATTTCTGATGGTAGGCTTCACGATAACCTGCTTGGGGAAGACCCATCGCTATGAGCGCTGTCTGGCCTGTTACCAGACGGAAAGGGAAAAGGAAGAAAAAGAGTATAGAAACAACATTGCCAATGAACGCTTGAAAATTCTATACGAGGAATTCGACCGGGAGTCGATAAAATATGAAAAACAACTTTTTTAACCCCAACATGTAAAAGGAGCATCAAATGGAATTAACAGATATTCAACCCATGGGAAAATGGATCGAACTGGAAAAAAAGATTATAGAGAAGTGCCGGATACAGTCGGTAACCTTTAATATAGAAGGCGCCAGGATAACCGATTATGTGAAATGGTCGAACCGGATCTGCCCGGTCATTAAAGGTAGCGAGAAAGGGGGTCCCTTTATCTGTGCCGTGGCGCATATGAACATGGCATCACAGGCGCAGAAAACCCGCAAAGCGGTTGTTGAAGAGTGCGATGCCGGGATATTAAAAATAGTTGTCCCTATTTTTGTAAAAGACGAATTTGTCGGGACGGCGGGTGGATGCGGCAGACTGCCGGCAGATGGAGAAGTCGACACCTTTATGATCAACAAAACCATCGGTATCGATGAAAAAGAGATTGAAGACCTGGTGGATGACATGGGGTCAATGACAACCGAGGAAGCTCAAGAATGTGCCGATTTTGTGGAGAGTGAGATAAAGGCCATTGTTGCAGAATTTGAAGCGGGACAGCAATAGAAAATTATTGCCAGCCCGGATAAACCGGAAAAGAAAGAGATCTTTTATCACGAAATCACGAAAGTATGAAATCACGAAAAAGATCATGAAAGCTTTCGTATTTTTCAGTTTTCGTGTTTTCGTGATTGGTTTTATTTTTTCCATTAAAAAAACAAAAATTACAACGAGGGTACTAAAAAAGGTTCATAATGACGGCGAAAAAGGTTCTTGTTATCGGTGGTGGTGTTGCCGGGCTTGCGGCGGCATCTGAACTGGCCGATTTGGATATCGACGTTGAAATCGTAGAGCAATCAGACTTTCCCGGTGGCCATGCCATCCAGTATACGTGCAAAGCCACGGACCAGTGCGTCAAATGTGGTGCCTGCATGGTTGAGGAAAAACTCGATCGGGTCGTTAATAATCCAAAAATCAAAATGATGAGCGGCACCCGTGTTCAGAATGTTTCCAAATCAGAAGATTTTTCCGTTTCACTACTGAAAAAACCGGTTTTTATCAATCCTGAAAAATGCAGCAATTGTGGGATCTGTTTTGAAAAGTGCCCTGAAAAGGGTGCAGTCTTGAAAGGGTTTTCCAGGAATCACGTTCCTTTTTATGCTATCTCAGGTGAAAAATGCCGCTATCTGAAGGATCAATCGTGCACAATATGCCGGGAGGCGTGCCCGGAAGGCGCCATCGACCTGGATGCCGGAGAAACGACGCTATCCGCCCATGCAAATGCTGTGATTCTCGCCACAGGGTTCAAGCCGTTCGACCCTGTGAGCAAACCATACGGGTATGGTAAATTTAAGAATGTCGTAACAAACCTGGACATGGAAAGGATGTTGAGAAGGGATGGGCGGGCAATAAAGCCTTCTAACGGTGTCGAGGCAGACAGAATCGCTTTTATTCAATGCGTGGGTAGTCGTGATGCCAAACTCAACCACCTGTGGTGTTCGAAAGTCTGCTGCGGTTCAGCCCTGCGCATGGCGGGTCTGGTAAAAGCACGGCAGCCTGAAACACAGATCACTTTTTTCTACATGGATGTACAGACCTTTGGCAGAGATTTTGACGAATTTTACGCTAAAATTCAGAAAGATGTCCGCTTGATAAGGGCCATTCCGGGAGATATTTATCCTGCAGGAAACGATCAATTACAGGTGACATTTCTGGATAATACGTCCAGTGAAACTTTGCAGGAAGAATTTGACCTGGTCATTCTTTCCGTAGGGATGACGCCCTGTCAAGACATGCAGGAAACAGCAGAAACACTGAAGCTGCAACTTGCCGAAACCGGGTTTATTGAACAGGCCGACAAAGGGAGCCTGTCTGCTGAAAAAGGCATTTTTACAACCGGCTCCGTTACCGGCCCTATGAGCATCCCCGAGTCCATCGCCAGTGCCGGCAAGACTGCTTTTGAGGTAACTAAGTATCTGGGGAATATGGCCTCGTAAAAAATCAGGAATTTACTTTTTTACGAGAGTGTTTTGTATTTAGTGTTTAGTATTTGGAGGCCTACCGGCTCGGTATATTTAGCATATATTTCAAACCAAACACAAAATACCAAACACAAAACACAAAACACAAAATACCAAACACCTGCTGAATTCGGCTTTTTACGAATTCAGCAGGATCGAAAGGACTTGCTTTGGATGCAAAAACGCTGATTCTGGGCAATAGTCGTGATGCTCGGGAAATTGCTGAAGAATTGCTTGAAAAGGATGGGGACGTCATTGTGGCAATGCCGGTGGGTATCCAACATGCCGGTTTGTTTGATGATTTGCATGCCGAAGGAAAGACAGGAAAACTAGAGATACTCCCTGTTGCCGGTTCTTTTTCCTGCAGTGGTTCTGTGGGCCGATTTAGCCTGACGTTTAACGGAAACGACAAACCTGTTACCCGGACCGTTTCCAGTATTGTTATAGCAGATGAAGTGGAGCGCAAACCCAATTTCTCTCTTTATGGTGTTGGGGCATCTAGTGGCGTGGCTTCGCTTTCCCAAGTCTATGAATGGATTGAATCCGGATCGGGGCCTGAAAAAAAGATCTTATCGGGGAAAAGAATTGCTTTTTTAGCGGGACTGGTGGAAGAAAGCAATCCTGTCATCACCGAAGAAATCATGCGTTGTGCGCTTAATTTACAACAGGAATTCAATTGCCAGACATATATATTTACCGGAAATCTCAAGGTTGCCGGAAACGGGCTGGAAGCCCTTTATCGGAAGACCAAAAAAGCAGGTACCGTCTACATGAAATTTACGGAGACGATACCGGATATCCAAGTCGAAAAAGGTGGCAACGTTACGATAACCTATATCGATGAAATCATACGTGAAACGTTCAAATTAAATCCGGATGTCACCGTTGTCGACGAAACCCTTCACGTGTCGGCTCTTTCGCAGGATCTTTCGAATAAACTTGAAATCGATACGGGCCCGGATGGTTTTATTCAGTCCGACAATGTTCATCGGGCCACGGTATTCACCAATCGAAAAGGCATTTTCGTCTCCGGATTTTCAAGGGGCGTCCAAACAAAGGGGGATAGGCAGGCAGATGTAGGCAGCACAGCGCTTGCCGTACTGAATCTCTACCAGCAGCCGCCTGAAAAGCAGGCAGGAAAAGCTGAAATCAACTTCACAGGGCACTGTGTCGGCTGTCTGACCTGTTTTCGTGTCTGTCCGTATGGCGCCATATCCTTGGATCCAAAGGTTGTCGTTGACCCGCAGGCCTGTGAGGGCTGTGGTATCTGTGCGGCTGAATGTCCTCGCTTTGCCATTAAAATCAACGCGCCTGTTGGTATGGCAATTTCCGAAAGAATTCCGGAAGGGGAAAAAACAACCGATTCAGGGGATTTCAAACCATCCATAACGGCTTTTTGCTGCAGTCGATCCGCCAAAGGAGCGGGCGATCTGGCGACTTGCATGGGATATGATCTTCCGTCAGGCCTTAAAATCGTCGAAGTACCCTGTGCCGGCAGTATATCGCGGGAACATCTTTTTTCCGCTTTCAATAAGGGTGCCGATGGTGTGCTGGTGCTGACATGCCACAAGGGCAATTGCCATTCGGAATACGGCAATATTTATGTGCACCAAAGAGTGGATCAGATAACCGGCGCGCTGTCCCAGCTCGGGTTTGAACCTGAACGATTGACCTATAAGACAATTGCTTCCAATATGGGAACGGAGTTTGCCGAAACGGTCAGTGCCTTTGAAAAAGACCTGTTTAAGCTGGGGCCGAGCCGCTTAAAACCGCAGGGTTAAAACCCTGCACTATGTATTTCGGCCAATGTAGCGCAGAACTTTAGTTCTGCCAAGAAACAGATCATTATCATAACAAGACGAAAGTGTTAAATTTTTTTTCGATTTAAAAGGAATCACCATGACTGAAACTGCTGATATCATTGATTTGAACCAACTGGATCACACCAGATTCAAATCCTGGGGGTTTTCCCAGGATTTTTGCGTGACCTGTGGGCTATGTTCCAGCTCATGTCCTGCATCGGGAATCGATGGATTTGATCCGCGGAAACTGATTCGAATGTTGTCGCTGGGTCTTGAGGACGCGGTAATTGAGTCTCGCTGGCCCTGGATCTGCACCCTGTGTGGAAAGTGTGAAAATGTCTGCCCCATGGAAATTGATATTGCCGATGCAATCCGGCGAGTTCGATCATTGCGGGATAGAGACAAGGTTCCCGGTGTTATTCATAAAGGGTTGGAGGCAGCCCTCGAAACAGGCAACAATCTACGTCTGCCAAAGGATGATTACATATTCATTCTCGAGGATGTAGCCGAAGAGATTGCTGAAGAACCGGGATATGAGGGATTTACGGTTCCCATTGATAAAAAAGGGGCCAACATACTCACCACCATCCACAATAAACTGGTCAACACCCACACCGAGGATTTAAAACACTGGTGGCGTATTTTTCACGCAGCCAAAGAGGACTGGACCGTACCTTCTGAAAACTGGGAGGGAACCAACTGGGCCTACTTTACCGGTGATGACGAGGCCATGAAAATCATGACCGGGCGCATTGTCGAACACATGGAAAAACTGGAGATCAAAACACTGATGTGGCCCGAGTGAGGGCACGCTTATATGGCGACCCGGTCGGGTCTCGAAAAACACTACCCTGAAGTATTTGAAAAATATGAATTTGTCACCGTATTTGATCTACTGATAAAATACATTAAAGAAGGGCGCATCAAACTGGATAAAACACGCTTCCAAGGACCGGCCACTTATCACGATCCCTGCAATTATGGCAGAAAAGCCCAGAAATGGTTTGGCCATGGATATTTTGAAGAACCACGCTGGATTCTCAGCCAGTGCATGGATAACTGGATCGACCTTTATCCGACGAAAATGAATCAGATTTGCTGCGGCGGCGGCGGCGGCACGCTGGTCAATGGATATAATGAAGACCGGGTTTTTTATGGTAGGAGAAAAATGGATCAGATCCGGGCGACCGGCGCCGGGATGCTGGTGGTCCCCTGTCACAGCTGTCATGGCCAGTTCAACGGCATCAAAAAAGAGTATGGCATGGAGGATCTCGAGGTGAAATACCTCTGGGAACTCGTGGCCGACTGTATGATTGTTTGAAATTCAGGGCCACACCAAATCTTATTAACTCAACTTTCGCGTTTTCTGAATCCCGAAAGTTGAGTTATTAACGCGCTAACCCCGAGGCGCGAATTGCCACCACGGGGTTAGCGTTTACTGTTGCGGTTCAAATATTGTTAAGGTTATTCGACCCTTTCAAAGTCCTCTTTTCCAACACCGCAGATCGGGCACTCCCAGTCATCCGGCAGGTCTTCAAAGGAAGTACCCGGCAGGATATTGGCTTCCGGATCTCCTTCCTCAGGATCGTAAATATAATCGCAGGGTATACACAGCCACTTGTCCATAGTTTCCCCTTTCTAGTTAGTGTCCGTCCAGAAATGAGGATTTTTTCGTGAGATCAATGCGGACGACAGATTTAACCCGGAGTAATAGCGTGCTATTTTGAGGAGTTAAATCA
>JAOZSO010000518.1:0-2708 GCA_029939655.1 Desulfobacterales bacterium | reverse complement strand
CATCCAGTTTGGTTCTGGATTCCCGCCTCCGCGGGAATGACGTTCTTAACATATTGCCGGAGTAATAATATTCACCGGATCGGTAGAACCTTTCCGGGTCCTCCACCAGAGGTGAAGGTTTTAGATCAGAATTATATTAGAGGATCATGATGTCTCAAACTATCGAATGGAAAAAAACGCACTGCGCCAGAATGGATCACGGGGGCTGTGCCCTGCTGGTGGGTGTCAAGAACAACCGGATCGTTAAGGTCAAAGGCGATCCTGACGGCTTTCTAAACAAGGGCTATATCTGCGCTAAAGCCATCGCCTCACCCCATCGCCTCAATCATCCTGCGCGTCTCACATCGCCTTTAAAACGCGTTGGCAGTCGCGGTCAGGGCCGATGGGATAAAATATCGTGGGAAGATGCCATCCAGGAGATTGCCGCACACCTGAGCAGGATCAGGGAATCGCATGGTGCCCGCAGTGTAGCCTTCTGCCAGGGAATGCCCAAGGGGCTTGAACATTTTGTTCTCATAAGGCTGGCCAATCTTTTTGGTTCGCCCAATCTGGTCGCAACCCAGGACGTTTGCCATGCACCCCGGGAAATCAGCGGCATCCACACCTGCGGGTTCTATCCTGTTGCCGATTTTCATCATCCAAGCAAGCTGGTCATCCTCTGGGGGAGCAATATCACGGACACCAACGAGGAGGGCGAAATCTGCAGCCTGTTGCTGGAGCAAATGAAACATGGTACCGAACTGATCGTCGTGGATCCCAGAAAGACCGCCCTGGCGGAAAGAGCCAAACACTGGCTTCAGATCAGACCCGGAACAGACGCTGCACTGGCACTTTCTTTTCTGAATGTTATCATCCAAGAGCAGCTATATGACAAAGATTTTGTTGTCAACTGGACGCACGGATTTGATGAACTGGCCAAGCATGTCAAGGATTTCCCCCCTGAAAAAACGACCGGCATAACCGGTATCCCGCCCGGTAAAATTCGAGCGGCCGCCGTTGATTATGCAGCAATGCATCCAGCCGTCATTCAATGGGGAAACCCCATCGAACAGACCATCCAGACCTTCGATGCAACCCGGGCACTGGTTTGCCTCATGGCCGTGTGCGGTAATCTCGATATACCCGGCGGCAATATTCAGCCCCTGGACCCGGACCTGCTCGGTCTGGGCAAGTTCGTTCGTGCCGATAAGCTTCCGTCCAAAAGAAAAGAGATGATCCACGCCCATCATCACACCATACCGAGGCTCATGACCGTTCCACCGGCATTTTTTCGTAAAGCAATCCTGATGGAAGATCCTTATCCGGTAAAAGCAGCCTATTTCCAGTGTACCAACCCTTTGCTGACATATGCCGACAGCCGGATGACGTACGAAGCCCTCATGAAACTCGATTTTCTGGCAGTGGCCGACCTTTTTATGACTCCCACGGCCTGTATGGCCGATATTGTCCTGCCGGTGGCAACGCAGTTCGAGTTCGACGACATCGGGCATTACGGTATTGGACACGGATACATACTGGCGCGTCCCAAAATCGTGGATCCTCCGGCATCGTGCCGGTCGGACATCCATATACTCAATGAACTGGGAAAGGCGCTCACATCCGAAGAATACTGGTATCCGACCGCACACGGCCTGGTGGAATCCGTGCTCTCCCCTTCTGGTTTGACCTACGCTCAGTTCGCGGAAAAGGGATACCTGAAAGGACCGGATCAATTCCGGAAATATTTGACCGATGGGTTCAGAACCCCATCCGGAAAGGTCGAACTCGTGTTGACACGCGCCCATCAATACGGGGTGAGTGCTTTGCCAAACCACGAGAATGTTTCCAAAGACGAGGACCCGGCATACCCCTTGATATTAACGAGCGCCAAGGACCGATACTACCTGCACTCTTCCTACCGTTGGGTGGACAAGTTAAGAAATTCGAGCCCGAAACCGATTGTCGAACTTCATCCCGAAACCGCCTCAGCCCATGGGATCGAACACGGTGACGAGGTGGTCATCGAGACCCGGAAAGGTTCCATCACCCAGTATGCCAGGGTCACGGACACCATCATGCCCGGGGTGTTGAATGCCGCCTATGGGTGGTGGTTCCCGGAATCATCGCCAAAAAACCAGTTCGACTGGCAGCGTTCCAATTTCAACATGCTGACCGCAACCGATCCTCTGGGAAAAGAATTCGGGACGCCCAATCTCAAGGGGATCAGCTGCCGGATTCGTAAAACAAATTGAGCTACAATATGTTTTTAGTTTTAGGTTTTAGGTTTTAGGTAGCTACCAGACATCAGCTGTAAGCTGTAAGCTCAATATCGCGCGAAGCGCAAATCACGTCCGCAGGACAAATATCGCCCGTAGGGCTAGTAACAGGCAAAGGCCTAATACTGCACGTGAAAGGGGTGTGTCATGACCGATGATCTCTTGGGAAAAGCCAAACGTTATCGCTGGTATATTTTCTGGATACTCGCCCTTGGATATGTTCTGGTCTATTTTCATCGACTCTGTCCGGCAGTCGTAGCGGTGGAAATGATGAAAGACCTCAATACCACCGGCGCTTTAACCGGGTTTCTGGGAGCCGCCTATTTCTACCCGTACGCGGCCATGCAATTACCGGCCGGGCTCCTGTCGGACTCCTGGGGTCCCCGAAATACCATCACTCTCTTTTTCATCGTCGCGTTTATCGGATCCGTCATCCTCGGCCTGGCACCATCT
>JAOZSO010000517.1:0-2722 GCA_029939655.1 Desulfobacterales bacterium | reverse complement strand
TTGCTCTCAATATCTAAAAGATATTTTGCCGCCTGCTTCTCTCCCCAATTTTCAATTGTATAGTTCCAGATTTCCAGTAAATCAGATTTAGCCGCAGGAGTCAGGCGATAATCAGGCATTCTTTGCCTCTGTAATAATATCACCTACAGACTGACTAACAAACTTTCCCTGTGCAGCTTGAGAAGCACCAACTGCTAATTTTTTTTGTAACACCTCAAGTTTCATATACTGTACCAATTTCTCATTACTATCCCAGAAACGCAAAGCATCACGTATTACCTCGCTGGCGTTGTTATAATAACCTGATGCTACTTTTTGTCTTATACCAGCTTCAAGTTCCGGCGTTAATGAAATATGCATATTGCACCTCCTTGTATAAATAATCATAACACTAATACAAACATTGTCAATCCTTGTATGCTTATGTCAAAATATCAACAACTAAAATGCTACGGATAAACCGTAGTGTCTTACGATCAAGTTGGCATCGTCGGCACCCCGGAGCAAAACCCCTTTCGCGGCTCAATTTTTGTTATAGTCTTTATGCCGACCGAACCATTTGACAAATATTATATGTTCCCGATTTAGGCATGTCAGCAAGTTTCCTATTTTGGGAACATCTATTATTTCAAGGGGACTTTTAAATGTGCGGCTGGAAAATTGAGGGAACAAATCAATCTGCAGTTGTTTCGAGCTATCTGTCGAATAACAAGTAACGGGAATTAATTATCGCCTGAATTGAGCGATTTTTATCTCGATCTGCACCGATCTCTTACGGATCGAGGGTTTGCAAAAAGCCTCGACAGATCCACGGGTATGCCTGTGTTTTTTGCGAACCCTTCTCCATCAAGATCTCGGCACACCTCTTCGGGAAAAATCGCTCAGTTCAGTATTGTTTTCACCCTGCTGATTCCTGAGATAGCCGTCTCCACTGGCCAAAATGGATTTGTAATGATCTCGAAAAAGTGGGCCGTCGTATTGGGATTACCATCCCCACGTGAGATAATCATGAATCGAATTGGCTGCTGCTCTGCCGGCACCCATGGCCAGAATAACGGTAGCCGAACCCGTCACGATATCGCCACCGGCCCAGACCCCTTTTTTGCTGGTTTTTCCGGTGGATTCATCCGCTACGATATATCCCCACTGATTGAGTTTCAGTCCTTCTGTGGACCGTGTCAGCAACGGATTAGCGTTGGCACCCACGGCAATGATGACCAGGTCGCAGTCCATTTCAAATTCCGAGCCTTCTATGGGAATAGGCCGGCGCCTGCCCGACGCGTCGGGTTCACCGAGCTCCATTTTCAATCCTTCCATACCCACGACACGTCCTTTTTCGTTGCCCATAAACTGGGTCGGTGCTGTGAGAAAATGAAATTCGACACCCTCTTGTTCCGCATGGTGAACCTCCGCCCCCCTGGCTGGAACTTCCTCGCGCGATCGTCTATAGACAATAATCGATCTTTCCGCGCCCAGTCTCAGGGCAGTGCGAGCCGAGTCCATGGCAACGTTTCCGGCGCCCAGCGTGACAACCTTTTTCCCCTGGATAACCGGCGTGTCGTATTTCGGGAAAAGATATGCCTTCATGAGGTTGGAGCGGGTAAGGTATTCGTTTGCCGAGAAGATACCGATCAGATTCTCACCCGGCACGTTTAAAAAGCGGGGCAATCCTGCCCCCACGCCCAGAAAGACGGCATCATAACCATCTTCAAACAGTTCCTCTATGGTTACAGATCTTCCCACAACTGCATTGCAGTCCAATTTGGCACCCAGTTCCTCAAGTCCCGCCACTTCTGAAAAAACGATTTCTTTGGGAAGTCTGAATTCCGGGATGCCGTAGACCAGAACCCCGCCGGGCTTGTGAAATGCCTCGAAAATAGTGACATCATGGCCCTTTAGAATCAAATCACCGGCCACCGTCAAACCCGATGGGCCGGAACCCACCACGGCAACCCTTTTACCCGTAGAATCAGCCTTTGTCGGCAGCTCTGCTTTTTTGTGTTTTCGTTCATAATCGGCCACGAACCGTTCCAGATTTCCAATGGCCACGGGCTCTCCCTTTTTTCCCACAATGCATTTTTCCTCGCACTGTATTTCCTGGGGGCAGACCCGCCCGCAAACAGCGGGAAGCCCATTCTTTTCCCAGATTTTTTTTATCGCACCCGTGAAATCCCCTTCCTTGACAAGGCTTATAAACCCGGGGATGTCGATTTCCACAGGACAACCCTCCACGCAAGCCGGCTTCTTGCATTGCAGACACCGTCCCGCTTCTATAATGGCCACGTCAGGATTCTGACCCACTGGTACTTCCTCAAAATTTCTTGCCCTGATAGCCGGTTCCTGTTCGGGCATAGGTTGCCTGGGTACTTTTTCTTTTTTGACCTTTTTTCTTTCCGTCACTCCCATAATCTCCTCCACCGATTAAATCACTATTTAATTTTTTCATCAAATTTCATCCTAAGTTGAGCAATTGTCGAGATTGCCGTAGCTACAAGGAAGATGCTGTTCCGCTATAGTGAACTATGCGGTATGGCATCTGACGCCGTAGATGCGGTAAGATCGGCAATCCCAACGGGTTTCAAATTTTAAGAATTCAAATGAATCAAATCCTTTGAAATTATTTCTAAATCCCATATTCTTATAATTTGAAACGCTCATCTTAGGTTCATGTAATATGCAGGTATCAGGTCCCTCTCACCTTACAATAATGATCGTAGCTGTT
>JAOZSO010000084.1:0-10309 GCA_029939655.1 Desulfobacterales bacterium | reverse complement strand
AATCTGTCGTCCGCCTTGATCTCACGTAAAAATCCTCATTTCTGGACGGACACTAGATATATTATGGAAAAGTGGGTATGTCCGTAAAAGACTTGATACTGGCCATCGACAACGGCACCCAGAGCCTGAAGGCGATTGTTTTCGATGGAACAGGCACCCTGCTGGCCAAGGAGCAGGTGGGGTTCGAGCCCTATTTTTCAAAACAACCCGGCTGGGCAGAGCAGGACCCCGAAGTGTTCTGGAATGCGCTTTGCCAGGCATGCCAGGCTCTTTGGAAACAGAACGATCAGCTCAAGGAACGGATAGCGGGCGTAACCCTTACCACCCAGAGGGGCACGGTCATCAATGTCGACCAAAAGGGCATTTCCCTGCGACCGGCCATTCTGTGGCTCGATCAGCGTAAGACACATGGGTTGCCATTCATCGGCGGTCCCTGGGGGTTTCTGTTCAGGTTGGCCCGGCTTAACGACACCATTGCCTATTTTCAGGCAGAGGCTGAAGCCAACTGGATTCATGCATACCAACCGGATCTTTGGAGAAACACCCATAAATACCTGCTCCTTTCCGGATTCCTCACCCACAGACTTACCGGAAAGTTTGTTGATTCCATTGGATGCCAGGTCGGGTATGTCCCCTTCGATTACCGGCACATGCGCTGGGCACCTTCTTGGGACTGGAAATGGCGGTGTCTTCCCATAAAAAGGGAAATGCTGCCGGACCTGGTGCCGCCGGGTCAGGTACTGGGCACCATCACCAGGGCAGCATCTTTAGAATCCGGCATTCCCAAAGATCTCCCTCTGATTGCCGCCGCAGCCGATAAAGCTTGTGAGGTTATCGGGTCCGGTAGCCTTGACTCTTCCGTGGGATGCCTCAGCTATGGTACCACTGCAACCATCAACGTTACCCATAAAAAATATATCGAGCCCATATCACTGTTACCGGCATATCCATCGGCCGTTCCCGGGTATCATACCGTGGAAGTTCAGGTTTTCAGGGGATATTGGATGGTCAACTGGTTCAAGGAGGAATTCGGTCATCCCGAGCGACGAGAAGCCAGGAAAATGGGCCTGGCGCCGGAGACACTGTTTGAGAACCTGCTGGAGGATATTCCGCCCTGCTCCATGGGATTGGTTCTCCAGCCATACTGGACACCGGGATTGAAATCTCCGGGACCGGAAGCCAAGGGGGCTATTATCGGGTTTGGGGACATTCACACCCGGGCCCACCTCTATCGTGCCATTATCGAGGGGCTGGCCTTTGCAATGCGGGAGGGAAAGGAACGGATCGAGAAACGTAGCCGGACATCCGTCAATAGTCTGCGTGTATCCGGGGGTGGCTCCCAGAGCCATAATGCTCTGCAGCTCACTGCAGATGTCTTTGGTCTGCCTACCGGGAAACCGCATATCTATGAAACATCCGCTCTTGGCGCTGCCATCGATGCGGCCGTTGGTCTCGGTTTTCATGATAGCTTTGAATCCGCCGTAAAAGCCATGACACGTGTAGGGGAAGTGTTCGAGCCCGATCCGAAGACACACCAGATGTACGATGCACTCTACCACGAAGTTTATAAAAAGATGTACAAGCACCTGAAGCCGCTTTACAAACGTATTCGCGAGATCACCGGTTACCCCGGTTAAACGTCCCCTTGTTTTCTGCAAACCGGTTACCCGCAAACCTCAAGCTGGTTTGTCTGGGCGGTCTGCGGAACAAAAATCATTTGATTTGTTATATTTATTCTATTATAATCATTATTTGTCCACTTGAGAATCCAGCTCAGTTCTTCCAAAAACCATAAATTTCTATTCATATCTGTTTTCCCTCAATGAATAGCGCATAGGTGGCGAAATGGAAGCAACCAATCAAAAATGGCCCCGTCGGTGTTTTAGAAATGTTATAATCGGCCTCACGCTCCCGGTTCTAATCTTGATGGTGATTTCCTGCGGTGGTTCCAAAACCATACAGAAGACCCCAAAATTTCGTTATGCGGGAACGACTCTCTCCAAGAGCGTCAGTGTCTCCGGCAACCTGGGGGTCCCCACCACCGCGACGAACCGCTTTTCCACAAAAGACAAGGCGGTTTTCGCCCATCTAAATCTCGAGAATCTGTCGGGTAGCCACAAGGTTCGCTGGGAGTGGTATGGTCCGGATGGAAAGCTCTACTACGCGACGGGCAATACGCGTGTCAAGGCGAGCAGGGGACATTATACTAAACAGTGTACCGCCTGGCACAACCTGTCCATACAGGGTGATAAAGCCCAGGAAATGCCTGGTGAATGGCAGCTCAAGGTATATTTTGACAATGATATGCTCGAGGCCAAGAAGTTTTCCATTGTTGAGGAAAAGGTTGTAACTGTTGCTGCGCCTGTTGCGGTAACCCGGCGGATTTTTCCCGATGACTGGGGGCTGATTATCGGCATCGAGGATTATGCGCACCTGCCGCGGGTCGATTTTGCCCGTAAAGATGCCCTGGTGATCAAAGAATACTTCAACAGAATTTTGGGCGTGCCGGAGTACAACATCATCTCCCTCATCGACAGCGATGCCACGAAGGCGCGAATCAGCGGGTATCTCAGGAGTTTTATTCCGGCAAATGTCAGCAAGGATACCACCCTTTATGTCTATTTTGCAGGTCACGGTGCACCGGACATGGAAAAGGGTGCCCCCTACCTGGTACCGTATGACGGGGATACACTCTTTATCGAAGAAACCGGTTATAAATTGAGAGAGTTCTACAGGGAAATCAATGCTCTCGACATCAACCAGGCGTATGTGTTTCTGGACTCCTGTTTCAGCGGTGTGGCCGCCCGGGCGGCTGAGATGCTGACAAAAGGCTCGAGGCCGGCACTTCTCAAGGTCGAAGATATCGGCCTGGCCACCCAGGAGGTGATTGCGCTGACCGCTGCCACCGGCGGACAGACCAGCAACCCGCTCCCCAAAGAGGAGCATGGTCTCTTCACCTATTATCTCCTGCGCGCATTGAGCGGTAAAGCTGACGAGAACGAGGATCGCTTTGTTACCATCAAGGAAATCTACACTTATGTCACAAGGCATGTGACACGTGCAGCGCGGCGGATGGGAAGGGAGCAGACCCCTTTTATATCGCCCTCAATGGAAGATCTGAAGGATATATCGGTGTCGCGGGTTATCGAGTAGCTGTTATTTATACATAAAATTGGTGTATGATTTTTTATGAAAACGAAATGTTTATCTATTTTTTTCTTTTGCAGCATAGCCTTGGTGCTGTCCAATAATCCGGTGTTTTCGCAGGATTCCGAATGGGTAACCGTGAACGGGATCGCTCCCATCGAAAATGTCACCAAAAACGAAGCGCGCAAAATGGCCATTGCCAATGCCAGGCGGGAGGCCGTCGAGAAGGTCGTGGGTGTCGATATTCTGTCGGAAACTATGGTGATCAACTACCATGTGTCCGGCGATGTCATCCGCACCATCCCGCATGGAAAGGTGATCGGGCAGGAGATTATCAAGGAAGAAATCGAACTGATACCGGCCAAGGACAAAGGAGAGGCGCCCTACCTGGCCTATAAAGTCACGATGCGGGCCAACGTGATCAAGGAAAAAGGGCAAATCGATGTTTTTTTTAGGCTCGAGGCTGAGCTCAACCGAACCGTCTTCAAGGAGGGGGATCTCATTGAAATCAGGGTGACCCCCAGCAGAGACTGTTATCTCTCGATTTTCAACATCCTGGAAGATGAAACCGCCATCATTCTGTTCCCCAACCGGTTTAAACAAAACAATTTCGTCAAGGCCAACACCTCCTTTGCCTTTCCCGACGACATGGACAGGAAAAGGGGGATCACGCTGGAAGCTTTTTTAGGGGAAGGCAAAGAAAAAGTGGATGAAATCATCCACATCCTTGCCTTGAAAGAGCCCCTGCATTTCAATACCGCCAAGTTTAAAGAGGGCATCTTCGGCATTTATGACGGGCGCTCCGCCATGGTGAACGATCTGGTCAAGAATATCGTGGGTATCCCGCTCTCACATCGGGCAGAGAAGTTTATTCAATACCGTATCACCAAATAAAATTGCTTCCTAATTTTATTTAATAGCGGTAAAGCCGCTCCATTATATTGTTTTCACTACCGACATTAAAAATGAATTTATTCAGGGACAGATATTTTAGCCCGCCAGACTGCGATCTGGGAAATCGTTCGGCAAACAGCGACACCGTCGCGTATGATAAAATCGTTCCTACGATTTTATTTGGAGAATTGATATGAGCCGATTGCAAACCATATTTACCCTGTTTCTCACCCTTTGTGTATTCAACTTTTTTATGGTTGGGACGGCTTTTTGCCAGGAGAACTGGTATGCCAAAGCCGATATCACAAAGAACAAACCCGTGATCAAGTCTTTGCCCGAAAAAAAAATACCGGTTGAAACTCTGAAAGGAAAAGAAAGCGGCGGTGGCAAATGGCTTTTGGCACTACTGGGCGTGGTACTCGTGGGTGGTGTTGCAGCAGTCGCAGGTGGCGGTGGCGGTGGTGGTGGCGGTGGTGATGACGGAGGCGGGGACACCGGTGATGTCGTCGTGTCCTGGTAAACGATTCGTGATGGATCCTGTTGTAAGCCACCCTCACAGGAAACCAACTAATCAACGTTATCAAGGAGATGAGTCACGATAATAAGCCTTTCTTTACGCTTTCCTATCTTGGGGGAAACCGATGAAACCTACAAACGTGCGGCACATTTTAATAAATCAAACGTTGCTCATGATTACCATCTTGCTCTTAATTTGTATCCTGGCGGCTTGTGAAGGCAGTAAGGATATTTCCGACAGCACATCCACCCGCGATACAGGATCCATCGCTTTCAATGTTGCGTGGAATCAAGATTTGGATAGTGACACGGATTACCAGGTCAGGGCTGCTGTTTGTGGAAATTTGCCGAACGAGGTCAAAACTGTCCGCGTCGCGATTGTTAACGGAACGTCGGTCGTCAAGAGGGGAGGCCCCTGGAATTGCGATGCCTATTCTGGGACTATTAAGGACGTGCCAATTGGATCTGATTATACCCTTTTGTTTTATGGGCACAACGAGAACGATCGAACAACGTACAGCGGCGCAAGCATAGGCATTTCTGTAAACACCGGCATGAACGACATCGGTATCATCAATGCAAATCAGTTTTTTTCGGAAATCATTTCTCCTCCGGACACATCTTCCAACATCGATCCAGACAATGCCGAGTTCAACTGGCTTTCTTCTACAGGCGCCGCTGCATACCAGCTCTGGATCTCAGAATCAGCGGATCTTTCAGATCCACTGATTTTTTACGCGGATGATATTTCTTTCACCGTGCCTCCTGGTTTGCTATATGCGGATACAACATATTATTGGACGGTCTTTCCCATCGATATCTACGATAACAGAAGCTATTTCTATGGGGATAACTATAGCTATACGACTGCCTCCGGCGGTGGCGGTGCACTGGATGTCAACCTGACCTCTTACACTTATGACTGGGGCGATCCCGACCTCGACGTATATTTCAGGATTTCCAACAATACTCTCAACTGGGGTGATTCCCTGGGTGTCAGATTTGCGGTGATTAATGACGGCAGCGAGGACATTCCATCAGATACAGGCATATGGGTGAGTCTATATCTATCTACCAATAACTACATTTCCGAAGCGGATTACGAATTGGAATATCGGGTTTTAAGTTATGGTCTACAGGGCGGTTGGTACGTATATCAGCAGCCGGGCAATGAGTGGCAAATCACTCTGCCAGGTTCGGCACCGCCGGGATTTCCGGCATCGGGTGATTTTTATATCGGCTTGATCATCGACCCGGATGATGATGTCATCGAAACGAATGAGTTTGACAATTTAAACATGGGTGAAACGGAGGATTATGTGCCAGTCAATATCAGTCCTTGAGTCGATTGATCAGCAGCGTTCATTTTTCAATATGTGAATCAAATAAAGGGACGTCCTGGGGCCCTCGGGGATACCGGATGTCCTTTTTATTTTCCGCTTTACAAATAGCAAAAACAGGGACGGTCATACTATTTAACTTTATTTTACGCTTTACAAAAAGGATATCGTGACATAAATTTTCGATTATGTTGCAGGAACTCTCCATTCGCCAATTTGCCATCATCGACGATATCCGCATCTCCTTTAAGGACGGTCTGACGATCCTGAGTGGCGAGACCGGCGCCGGCAAATCCATTATCATCAACGCTGTCAATCTCATCCTGGGGAGCCGGGCATCCGAAAAGATGATCCGGACTGGTGCCGAAACCGCGGAGGTCGAAGCACTGTTTCGGGTGGCGCCGGACAGCCTGGTGGCGCAGTCCATGGAAACCTACGGATTTTCTGTGTTGGATGGTTTGCTGATACGGCGCATTGTTTCCAGGAATGACCGTCATCGGGTGTATATCAACGACCGTCTCTCCACCATGCAGGTACTGAAGACATTAACTCAGCACATGGCCAGCATTTCGGGCCAGCATGCCCATCAGGGCTTGCTGAAGGAAGATCAGCAGCTGCAGATTCTGGACCAGACCGGCGGACTTATTCCTCTTCGAAGAGAGGTTCATCAGGCGTTTCATCGCCTGCTGCCATTGATCCAGCAATATCATAAGCTCATTAAAACAAAGGACCGGCAGCAGGAACAGCTCCAGCTGCTACGCTTTCAACAGCAGGAGATCCAGGCGGCACATATTGCACCCGGCGAGGATGCAGCGCTGGAACAAGAGATATCACGACTGAAAAATGCTGAAATGCTCAACGAAGCCGTCCACAACAGTATCGAATCTCTCTACAACGCTTCCGGTGCGGTGGTGGAGCGGATCATGGAGGTGGGAAAGCAGCTGGACAATGCCTCCCGGATTGATGCGGAGTTGAAACAACCATCGGAGGACTTGTTGGAAAGTGCCTACAGGATAGAAGATGTGGTGGCTTCCCTCAGGACTTACCTGGGGCAGATCCAGATGGATGAACGCCGCCTAGAGACCGCTGAGGAGCGGATGGATTTGCTGATCAAGCTGAAACGGAAATATGGCGAGACCCTCCAGGACGTCATGGATAAGGAAACCACCATAAGAAAAGAATTGGCGCAGATCGAAAATCTTTCCGGAAATATTTCCAAGACCCATCAGTCTCTGTTGAATATTCAGGAACGAACTAGTGCCCTGAGCGACCGGTTGTCCAGGAAGCGGCAGAAAGCGGCTCAGCATCTTTCGCGTTCCGTAGAGACGGAACTTGCCACCCTGAAGATGAATCAAACCCGGTTTCAGGCATCCCTGATTCCTGTTGTCTCGAATCCGGTGCCGGATCCATTTCTTATTGCCGGCGACAAAATCCTGACGGAAGCAGGCTTTGAGACGGCCCAATTTTTGATTGCACCGAATGTCGGAGAGTCCCTGAAACCCATGTCCGATATTGCGTCCGGGGGCGAGCTTTCCAGGATCGTACTGGCCTTGAAGGCCATTCTGGCACAGACCGACTCCGTGGAAACCATTATCTTTGACGAGGTGGATGCCGGTATCGGCGGAACGGTTGCAGAAGTGGTAGGCAACAAACTTGCCAAACTCTCCCGGTTTCACCAGGTGATCTGCATTACGCATCTACCTCAAATCGCCCGATTCGGTAACCACCAGTTCAAAATCGCCAAACAGATTGTTTCCGGAAGAACAGCGACCACTATCCATAAATTGACCCATGATGAACGCATCAACGAAATCGCCCGAATGATGGCTGGTGAAAATGTAACCCCAAAAACCCTGGCCCATGCTTCTGAGATGATGGCAGGGGCCACTAATACCTAAATTAAATCCGCAATTCATCCTCTTTTTATCCGGATTGACCCTTCCCTTAATTCCCTTATAATCTTTTTTACACTATGAAATATCCGGGTTATAGCATTTGTCAAAATGGCGATCCGGTTATCCCGAAAAGGGGATTTCATATTTTTTTCAAAAGGGCATATCAACCAAACCCTTGTCTTGTGCCCCTATACCCGTAACCCCCTAAAGAGCGACTCTGTCGTGTTTGATAAAATCGCAAAACGATTTTATAGGTGAAACGATGACCCTTTACAGCATTCCCCCTCTGTTGTCTCTTATCTGTTTTGCATTTCTGGCTATCGTTGTGCTGGCACGCAAGAAAATGACGACCGTCAACACTCTTTTTTTCCTATTGTGCATAAACGGCATATTTCTACATACAGACATCCTGATCCTGTTTATCGTCGAAAGCCGTGAGATTGCTCTTTGGTCCAGCCGCATCGACCACGTCTTTGCTGTTTACGCCATACCGCTGTATATTCATTTTTTTCATGCCTATCTGAACATCGACCGCCGGAAGTGGTTGATCTACACAACTTATGCCGTGGCATTTGCGCTCATGTGGTTTTCGTTGACCCCCCTGGTTATCGAGAAGATGAATTTATATGAATTCGGATATTTCGGAGGTGGCGGCAGGCTATACCCTGTCATCGGCGCCGGCGCGGCTGTGGCTTCCCTTTACAGTCTCGCCATCATCTGCCTGGCCATACAGAGGGAGCAGAACAGTGTCCAGAAGAACAAACTGAAGTATATCCTGACCGGGTTCGGTGTCATGGGGTTTCTAAATGGGCTCAATGTGCTGCCGTTGCTGGGATACGCTTTCTACCCTCCGGGTACCTTCAGTTTCATTCCTTTGATTGTTTTTGCCGTAGGTTTGTTCAGATACGATTTGCTGGATATGGGTATCATCATTCAAAAAAGCCTCTTGTATTCTATTCTGACACTGTTTTTGACCTGCCTCTATGCGATAATCGTTATGTTTTCGAATCAGTTCTTTCATAGAAATATCTTTGCGGACACCTTTTATTTCCAGTTGACCTTTTTTCTGGTGGTAGTCATCCTTTTTGGCCCGATTCAGACACGCGTGCAGAAAGTCATCATCCCCTATTTTCAACGGGAAACGGCAGCGCTTAAAAAATCCATGCGCCGTGTCAGCAGCCAGCTGTCCGCCGCTCTGGATAGCAGTACCATTGCCCGGATCCTGTTGACGGCGTTGATGGAGAATCTCCAGGTAAGTCACTGCACGATCTATCTGCAGGATGTCTCCCAAAACGGTTTCAGACGGTTTGCATCAAAAAGCCTCGTTCCTCAGACCTTTCCCCATGCATATGTGCCAAGCACGGACTCTCTGGTGAGATTGTTGAAACGTCAGGAACAGCCTGTGAGTCGAAATCTGTTGATGGAAAAGGTGCAGGAAAAGGCGTCCGGACAATGTCTCTATGACATGGACAAGTTATGGGCGGAGATTGTTTTCCCCATGAAGGTCAAGGAACACTTCATGGGTTTTATCGTTCTGGGAGAGAAAAAATCGAGAAATTTGTTTGGTCGGGAAGAATGCAGTCTGGTGATGATGCTTGCCATTCAGGCCTCCCTGGCTATGGAAAACGCCCGGGCATACAAGCACGTGGACAGGCTGAACAAAAACCTCGAGGCAAAGGTTCATGAAAGAACCATTGCCCTGGAAAACGCGCTGTCAGAGGTAAAGAAATCTCAGGAGCTTCTGATTCGCTCTGAAAGTCTTGCTGCCATTGGTCAGCTGGTGGCGGGCGTTGCCCATGAACTCAACAATCCTATTTCAGCGGCCATGAGCCTGATACAATCGACTCAGGCCGATTTTGAAGCCCATATCATCGCTGATAAGGAGATCATCAGGAGTGATATCGCATACAGCCTGAAAGCACTTGGTCGGGCAAAGAAAATTGTCTCCAGTCTCTTGTGTCTATCCCGCCAAACCGATTCTTATTCTGAATTCGTCGATGTCAACGAGGTTGCCCAGGACGCATTGCGTGTCTTGGATGGTCATATCAGGCGAGGTAATATTCAGATCGAGAAAGATTTTCAATGCCCGATTCCTTCCATTCAGGGTAATTTTGCCCACCTGGGTCAGGTCGCCATCAATATTATTCAGAATGCCTGTCAATCCATGCAGGGACACCATGGCAGTGTTGTGTTGTCAACACGCTATCGAACAGATGTGAATCAGGTTGTTTTTTCCTGTCGGGACGGCGGTCCCGGTATCAATCCTTCCATCCAAAAAGATATTTTTAAGCCTTTCTTTACAACCAAGCCGGTGGGGCAGGGAACAGGCCTGGGGCTCTATATCAGCCATGAGATCGTTCGAAAACACCAAGGCAGAATTGTTCAAGAAAATTCCACCGAAGGCGGAGCCCTGTTCGAAGTGTATCTGCCGGTAAGTTGACAGCAGTTCCCGGTAAAAAAATAAATAGCGTCGGTTAAGGCTTCCCGCTGAATTTTCATTTATTTTTTCGCAAAGTG
>JAOZSO010000083.1:0-10338 GCA_029939655.1 Desulfobacterales bacterium | reverse complement strand
TGTCGACTTCGCTCTTGAGCTGATTGTAGAAATGTCTTGAATTGTATAGATTGGTGAGAGCGTCCGTAATGGACAGCTTTTTCAGCTTCTCGAGCATCTGCAAACGTTCGTTTGTAAGCTTTCGTTCTTTCAACACCCTTTTTAATCTGAGGAGCAACTCTTCGAATCGGATGGGTTTGAATACCAGGTCACTGGCTCCTTTGCTGATGGCCTCTTCATACGAATAGTCGCCGGAATATCCCGTCAGCACGATGACATCGATATTGTAATCTTTCTTAATCACGTCCGTCAGTTCAAGGCCATCCATCCCCGGAAGAATGATATCCGTAATAACGACATCGACATGACGTTCCTCAAGAACCACCAAGGCCTCTTCTGCGCTGACCGCCGTATAGGTTTTGAACCCGGACACCGTCACGAATTCCTGCATGGACAGGCGAATGCCTTCTTCGTCATCGACTATCAGTATGGTCGCTTCCACTATATACTGATTCCTTTTGTTTCTGTCGAACCGGGCAATGGAGCTCCTGGTTGACATGGGTACTATAAAATTGCTAAGTAATCTGTTTCTGGATGATCATCTCAGAAATAGTATGATATCCAGATTAAAATTGACTGTCAACCGACAATAAAATCTTATCACAATTTTATTTTGACATGAAAAATATTAGAAACTTCAGCATTATTGCCCATATCGACCATGGAAAATCCACGCTGTCCGACCGATTTATTCAATTTACGGATATGGTTTCGGACCGGGACTTCAAGGATCAAATCCTGGATACCATGGATATCGAAAGAGAGCGGGGAATTACCATCAAAAGCCAGACTGTATGTCTGCCTTACACCGCCAAGGATGGCATGACCTATCATCTCAATCTGATCGACACACCCGGTCACGTAGATTTCACATATGAAGTCTCCAGGGCGTTGGCGTCCTGCGAGGGTGCGTTGCTGCTGATTGATGCAAGTCAGGGCGTCGAGGCCCAAACCCTGGCGAATTTATATCTTGCCATGGAACACAATCTGGATATTATACCCGTCATCAATAAAATAGACTTACCGTCTGCCGATGTTGGCAGGATCATGGTTCAGATAGAAGAAGACCTCGGTCTTGACCCCGATACCGCCATTCAGACTTCGGCAAAAGAAGGCATCGGCATCGAATCGTTACTTGAGTGTATCGTCCAGAAACTGCCGCATCCCATCGGGGATGCCGACGCTCCCTTAAAAGGTCTCATATTTGACTCTCACTATGATCCATTCAGGGGAACCATCGTTCATTTTCGTATTTTCCAGGGAACCATCAGATCGGGAGACCGTATCAAGTTCATGTCCAACAATGCTGTCTACAAAGTCGAGGAGGTCGGGTTTTTCCAAATCGTTCGGGTACCCCGGAAAAAACTGACCGCCGGTCAGGTGGGGTATCTGATTGCCGGCATCAAAACAGTCAGTGACACCCGCTGCGGGGATACCATTACCCTCAATAATCGTCCCTGCGATACAGTCCAGCCCGGATTTAAAGAAGCCAAACCGGTTGTCTTTTCATCCATCTATCCGGTGGCGTCGGATGGATATGGAGACCTGGCCATGGCACTCGAAAAACTGAAGCTGAATGACGCGGCCCTGATCTACGAAAAAGATTCATCCGTGGCGCTTGGTTTCGGATTCCGGTGCGGTTTCCTGGGGTTGCTTCACCTGGAGGTTGTCCAGGAGCGACTGGAACGGGAATATGACCTGTCCCTGATTTTAACGGCGCCGTCTGTTCGATATATCATTATCCTGAGCGACGGAACCGAACTTGTCATCGACAACCCGGCCCTGTACCCGGACCCCACCACCATCGAGAAAACCAAGGAGCCGTTTATCCGCGCATCCATCATGGTGCCGGACAGGTATATGGGCGCCGTAATGAAGCTCTGTCTCGACCGCCGGGGCATCAACAAAAATTACCAATACCTGACAAACAATCGCCTGGAAATGATATTCGAACTTCCCCTGTCGGAAGTGATATATGATTTTTATGACAAACTGAAAACCATAACCCAGGGGTATGGCTCCTTTGATTATGAAATCATCGATTACCGTGAGACCAGCATGGTCAAGCTGGACATCCTCATCAACGGCGAACGGGTGGATGCCCTGTCGCAACTGGTTCACAGGGAACGGGCCGAAGAGCGCGGCCGGCATGCCTGTACCCAGCTTCGGGAGGAAATTCCGAGACAGATGTTTAAAATCGCGATTCAAGGTGCCATTGGTGGAAAAATCATTGCCCGCAAGACCGTCTCGCCCTTTCGTAAAGACGTGACTGCCAAGTGCTATGGCGGGGATATTACCCGGAAGCGGAAGCTTCTGGAAAAACAGAGAAAGGGCAAAAAACGGATGAAAATGGTCGGGAAGGTCATGATCCCGCAGTCTGCATTTTTATCGGTTCTCAAAACGGATAGCGATTAAAAACGGTTTTAGGTGTTAGGTTTTACGTTTTAGGTAAGCTCCGAGCTATATGCTGTCATTAAAGAACGGTTTTACGTTTTACGTTTTAGGTAAGCCGTGAACAACAATGAATTACGGCCGCAGGCCTAATGACGCTCACAGAGCAAATGACATCCGAAGGATTAATTACAGCCGTAGGCTTAATATCGGCCGCAGGCCTAATGACGCTCACAGAGCAAATGACAGCCGAAGGCTTAATGACGGCCGAAGGCCTAATATCGCGCGAAGCGCAAATGACACCCGAAGGGTTAATTACACCACAGGTAAATTTCGGCCAAAGGCCTAATATCGCGCGCAGCGCTAATTACAGCCGCAGGCTCAATGACGGCCGAAGGCCTAATTTCGCACGAAGTGCAAATGACGCCGAAGGCAAATGGAGGCTATATGGGCAAAACCATTGCCGAAAAAATTTTTGATTCACATCTGATCGACAACCCCTATGGCGATATCCACATCATCCGCCTCGATGCCGTCTTTTGCCATGAGATTACGACACCGATGGCCATCAACGACCTGGTCCAAAGAGGCAAAGACAAGGTCTTTGATCCGGACAAAATCAAGGTGGTGATCGATCATGTTTCCCCGGCCAAAGATTCAAAAACAGCCCTGCAGGGAAAAATTCTCAGGGACTGGGCACGTCGTCACCACATACCCGATTTTTTTGATATCGGTCGCAACGGCGTCTGCCATGCGCTGTTTCCGGAAAAAGGCTTTGTTCGTCCTGGATTCACCATCACCATGGGAGATTCCCATACTTGCACTCATGGCGCGTTTGGCGCATTCTCGCCCGGTGTTGGAACAACGGATACGGAAGTCGCTATCCTTAAGGGGATCTGTGCATTTCATTATCCCAAAACCATCAAAATCGAATTAACCGGCAAACTGAAAGCCGGCGTCTTTGCCAAAGATGTAATTCTTCATATCATCGGGCAGATCGGCGTCAATGGCGCTACGGATAAGGTTATCGAGTTTGCCGGACCCGTTGTGGACGAAATGGATATGGCCGCCAGAATGACCCTGTGCAACATGGCTGTCGAAGCGGGTGGCACCAGTGGCATCTGTTATCCGGACATGCATACCGTGGACTATCTCTGGCCCCATATCCGTACGGAATACACCTCCAGGCAAGCAGCACTCAAGGCATTTCAGCCGCTTACATCGGATCCGGATGCTGATTATGAGGCCATCATCACCATCGATGTCGGTGATTTGGCACCCATGGTAACCCATGGATACCAGCCGGACTGTGTCAAGCCGGTTGAAGAAATGCAGGGCACCGTCATAGATCAGGTCTATATCGGGTCCTGTACCAATGGACGCATGGAAGATCTTCAGGCCGCGGTACGCGCGTTGGGCGATAACAAGATCAGCGACCGGGTTCGCGCCATCGTTTCCCCTGCGACCCCGGAAGTTTATCAAAAAGCGCTGGACCAGGGACTCATCAAGATATTTATGGACGCCGGGTTTTGTGTCACCAACCCTACCTGTGGGGCCTGTCTGGGTATGAGCAACGGTGTGCTGGCGGAAGGGGAGGTCTGTGCTTCCACCACGAATCGAAACTTTAACGGCAGAATGGGTAAAGGCGGTCAGATCCACCTGATGAGCCCTGCCACCGCCGCTGCTACGGCAGTTGCCGGTCACATCACCAATTCAACACTCTACAGGAAAAACACATAATGAAATCTTTTAATGGGAAAGTTCTTTTTCTGGATCGATCAGATATCAACACGGATGAAATCATCCCGGCAAAATATCTAACGGAAATTTCCAAGGATGCTCTCAAACCCCACCTGCTGGAAGACTTGAGCCTTGAAGAATTCAATCCCCAAACAGATATCACAGGCAAAAACATAATCGTCTCCCGATCCAATTTTGGCTGCGGGTCCTCCAGAGAACATGCGCCCTGGGCGCTGGAAGTCAACGGCATTCATCTGGTCATTGCCGAAAGTTTTGCCCGGATATTCCGGCAAAACACGTACAACAACGGCATGATGGCCGTGGCGCTTCCTGTAGAAACCATCGACAGGCTCTTTTCTGATTTTTCAGATTTGCAAACCACCCTCGAAACCGATCTCGATGAGCAGATTTTTATTTTCAGAACTGCCGACCGTGAAGAACATGTGCCCTTCAACCTGGCCGGGTTTGACCGCGAGTTGGTAAAGGCGGGTGGTTGGGTGGAATATGCGGATAGAAATTATTAAAAAAGGGTCCGAGGTTTCCAGGGTCCAAGGGTTTGAGGGTAGCTGACTGCTACCTGCAATAAGCAGCTTATAGCTAACAGCTGAAAGCAACTCAATAAACGCAATGAACCCAACAAACCATTAATAGCCATTTAGGAATTTAAACATAGACTGTTAGCTGCCTTTCGCTGACCGCTTTCAGCCACCCTCGAACCCTTGTATCCCCCTTGACCCCTGGTCCCTGGTCTTTCCCCTTCGATCCTCCAACCCTTAATCCCTTGGATCCTCACCCCTCAGCTCTTGGTTTTTTTGTCCATCCGCAAAACGCTTCTCAGCATACCAGTTTACCTGACGGATAATACCCCGAATCATACTGACTTCCCCGGCCCGCAGCTGCAAGCGGGTAAAAAATCGGCGCAGGCTGTTTATGAAATGATCCGGATTATCAGCATTGATATAGCTGATCCGAACCAGGATCTCCTTGAGCTGCTCATACATGCCGTCGAGCTCGTGCCGGTTGGCAAGCCTGGGAGTAAAAGCGACCGGCTGGTCCAGGCGCGACGTAAACAGTGCATAGGATACGACCATGACGGCCTGGGCCAGGTTCAAGGATGAAAAATCAGCCGTGGGAATATTCACCAGCACGTGGCAGAGACGCGTATCTTCATTAGAAAGTCCCTTGTCCTCCGGTCCAAAGAGAATCGCCACGCGATTTTCCCGGGAGATGGGTATCAACTGACCGGCCAGTCTTTCAGGTGTCTGGATAACCTGCCGATGCTTGCCAAGACGGGCGGTAGTGCCGACCACATACTGACAGGATGCCAGCGCCTCCTTGAGATCATCATATGTTCGACAACGTTCGATGACATCCGCCGCAACATGGGTGGCCAGTTTAAAGGCCCGGGAAAGATCGAAATTCTCCGGGTCCACCACCGAAAGATGGCGCAACCCCATATTTCGCATGGCCCTGGCCACCGATCCGATATTTTCGGGATACCGGGGCTGCATAAGTACGATATGGATGTTATCAAGATTGATTGTCTGTATCATTTCTTAGTAATGAATGAAATGCGTCTTTTGTATACAGAAATTTAATCACGAAAACACGAAACAGGAAAAACACGAGATTTTATGCTCTTTCGTGGTTTCGTTTTTTCGTGTTTTCGTGATGAAAAAGGCTCTTAACCTAATACACCAAACTCAGGTCACAATCTCGAAGCTATTGAAAAAATAGTTGATTTCAACCTCAGCTGTTTCGGGAGCATCTGACCCATGCACGACATTTTTCTCGATATCAGTGGCAAAATCTCTTCGGATAGTCCCCTCTTTCGCATCCTTATAATTGGTGGCACCCATGAGAGCTCGATAGCGTTTGATGACATCTTCACCTTCCAGCACCATGACAACGGCCGGACCGGAGGACATGAAACCGCACAGGTCGGTAAAAAACGGCTTTTCCCTGTGAACAGCATAAAATCCTTCAGCCTGGGACCGGGTCATATGCAACATCTTCATCGCTTTGATTTGAATCTCGTTACTTTCGAGTCGTTTAATCACTTCACCCATCAACCCGCGGCCGACGGCATCCGGTTTAATAATTGACAATGTTCTTTCCATTCTGTGCTTCCTTTCTGCTTGGTTGCTGCTTCAATTTTCATTTAAGATTCAGGTCCTATAACCCATAGGCGGGTTCGTGGCAATATATTTCGTTACGTCTTTATATTTGACATTGCCGGCCTGTGTATTAGTCTCTTGGTTTTGAATTGAAGAATTTCACAGCCGTGACAAACCGGGATCTTCGACAAGCTCAGTCGCGTTTCCACGAGGAATACACTTGCTGTTGCGGTTCACTTTGCCCGTGCAATGCATTATAAAAACCCTCAAGAACAGATAAAGGAAAATCACTATGGATACCATCGAGTCGTCGGTTGAGAAATTCATCACCGAACAGCAGGAGATCAGCAAAAAACAAGTGCCGGCCTCCAGATTGAAAAAAAGCGCCTCCGTTCCCGTCATTACTATATGTCCTGAGCCGGGAAGCGGTGGCCGCCTGATTGCCGACGAAATCGCTAAACGGCTGAATTTCACGCTTTTCGACAAGAATATTCTTGTTGCGATGGCCAATACTGCCGCCGTGGAAAGCCGGTCCCTGGACACCATAGAGCAGCAAAGACCCTCCGGAGTCCAGGATTTTATCACCTCGCTGGTGGACAAGGATTACGTCTACACGGGTGACTACCTGGGCCTCCTTAAACAACAAGTTGAAATTATTAGCAAAATTGGACGAGGTGTCATCGTCGGTCGAGGGGCCAATTTCATTCTTCCGCCCAGAGACAGATTCAGCATCCGCGTCATTGCCCCCCTGGATATCCGAATCAGAAATGTTTCGTTTAGAAATGGCGTCCCCCTGGTTGAGGCCAAAAAGCGGATCCGGAACCGTGAACGGCGGCGCAAGACATTTATCCGCGAATCATTTCATGAGAACATTGCAGATATCATGCACTACGACTTGATCCTCAACACGGCGCGCATGGATCTTAACACGGCCGTGGAATCCGTTATCGGTACCCTCATCGGCTCCCAAACCAATAAAACCTTTGAAAAAGAAACTTCCTACATTCTCAAGAACAAAAGGTAACACATTGAAATTTTATCGTTCGCTATTATTATTAATGTTTATGCCCGCTGTGGCATGGGCATCTGAAGGTTCCCCTGTGACCGTCGTTACCGACTTTACAAGCTCTATTTACGGATACCTGGGGTTGCTGTTGTTCATCCTGGCCTACACCCTGGTCACCATGGAAAACAAGCTGCAATTACGAAAGAGCAAACCAGTGCTTTTTGCGGCAGGTCTCATCTGGATCCTGGTTGCGCTGGCCTATGCCGGTATCGGCGACACGCATACGGCCCACGTTGCCATAAAGGCCAGTCTCCTGGAATATGCGGAACTGTTTCTGTTCCTCCTGGCGGCCATGACATACATCAATGCCCTTGAAGAAAGAAATGTCTTTCAATCCCTTCGCGCTTACCTGGTCTCCCGCGGCTACTCTTTCAAAACAATCTTCTGGATCACCGGCGCCCTTGCATTCTGCATCTCACCTGTCGCCGACAATTTGACAACGGCGTTGCTTATGGGAGCGGTGATCATGGCGGTGGGAGGGAACAATAAAGCATTTATCGCCATCGCATGCATCAATGTCATCGTGGCCGCCAATGCGGGCGGCGCCTTCTCGCCTTTTGGCGACATTACCACCCTCATGGTATGGCAAAAGGGAAAAATTGAATTCACCGGATTTTTTCTTTTATTGCTGCCGTCGCTCATCAATTGGTTGATTCCGGCATTCCTTATGAGCTTCGCCGTGGGATCTGCCACGCCGGCCGTCACCGACGAACAAGTCTTCATGAAAAAAGGTGCGCGTCGGATCATGGGTCTCTTTCTGATGACCATCGTCACGGCAGTCAGTTTTCACAATTTTCTGAATCTACCACCGGCCGCCGGCATGATGCTGGGTCTCGGGTATCTGGGTATCTTTTCGTTTTTCTTGAAAAAAATGGAAGGCGTCGATGAACGGTTCGACAGTATTCTCGGCACACGATCCCACGAAACGCTGCGCCCGATCTACAATCTGGTGCAACAGGGACCAAACCTGTCAACCTATATCAACAAATTCACAGATCCCACCTTTATGATCGACACGGATCATTTGGTAACGCACTGGAACCCGGCCATGGAAAAGCTGTCCGGTGTCCAGTCAAGTGACGTGATCGGAACAAGCCGCCACTGGTACCCTTTTTATCGAAGGGAGCGGCTGGTGATGGCCGACCTCGTCCTTGAAAATTTTTCCAAAGAAGAGATCGGACGCCACTATCATGGTCATCACAAACCCATCGCCCACATGAAACATGCTTATGAAGCCGCAGCTTTTTTTCCTGCTCTTTCAGAAGGGGGCAAATGGCTGTCAATTGCGGCAGCAGTGGTAAGGGATGACAACGAAACCGTCATCGGTGTCGTGGAGACATTGCGCGACCACACCGAACATAAGCAAAAAGTCTCCCATTTTGATATCATGAAACGAATTGCCCGGGCTGAATGGGATACACTGCTCTTTTTTTACGGTGTGATCCTGTGCGTGGGCGGCTTGGCTCAATTCGGTTATCTGGGTCTGGTTTCCGGCTATCTGTATACCGATCTGGGCGCTACCGTTGCCAATACGCTCCTGGGCCTGGTTTCTTCGGTAATCGATAACATCCCGGTGATGCTTGCCGTACTCATGATGGACCCGTCAATGTCGGAAGGCCAATGGCTGCTGATAACCCTCACCGCCGGAACCGGCGGGAGCCTGCTCGCCATTGGTTCCGCGGCCGGCGTTGCCTTGATGGGATCCGCACGGGGAATTTACACATTCGGGAGCCATCTGAAATGGGCTCCGGCCATTGCCGCCGGTTATGCAGCCAGTATTGCCTTTCATATGCTCATTAACGGCAGACTTTTTTAACCCGGACATTTTGAAACTTGACAAAAACCGGTGAACTATTTAATTGAGAATCTGGTAAGTATTGAAGAGTACCCCGCAGCGTGCGAGGCACTGCCGAACGGCAGAACCTACGGGGAATGCGCTCGCTATTTCCGCTCAATCTTTTTGGAATGACACAGGATGGGTTATAAAAATGCCGATATACGAATTTTTTTGCCATGACTGCAACACGATTTTCAACTTTTTTTCCCGCACAGTGAATACAACAAAGGTACCTAAGTGCCCAAAATGTAATAAAAAGCTGTCCAGGCAGGTATCCCGGTTCGCTTTCACCGGCAAGGCCAAAGAGGCCGGAGACATGGACGACCTCCCCATCGATGAGAGCAAGATGGAACAGGCCATGGGCATGCTGGCAAGGGAGGCCGAGGGGTTGAATGAAGAAGATCCCCAACAGGCCGCAAATCTGATGCGCAAGCTGTCCGACATGACCGGGTTGAAACTCGGACCGGGCATGGACGAGGCCCTGCAACGCATGGAAAAGGGTGAGGACCCCGAACAGCTTGAAGCAGAAATGGGCGACCTGCTTGAAAATGAAGATCCCTTTATCCTGCCCGAAAAAAAGGGAGGGCCGCCAAAAGCCAGGCAGCGGGCACCTTTTAAAGATGAAACACTTTATGATTTATAGCTATGCCATCCAATCCCTTCGATAGAATAACGATATTCCAGGGGGACATCACCACCCTGGAGATGGATGCCATTGTCAATGCAGCCAATACTTCTCTACTCGGTGGTGGCGGTGTTGATGGGGCCATACACCGGGCAGCCGGTCCTGATCTCCTGGCTGAGTGTCGGTCCCTCAACGGATGCCCCACCGGAGAAGCCAGGCTGACCCGGGGGTACAACCTCCCTTCCAGGCATGTCATCCATACCGTAGGCCCGATCTACAGCGGCAGACCATCGGATCAACACCTGCTGCGGAGCTGTTATGAAAAGAGTCTCCAGATCGCCATAGACTCCCATCTAGCAACCATTGCATTTCCAGCCATCAGTTGCGGTGTCTACGGATACCCCATAGAAAAAGCTGCAACGATCGCCATGGATACAACAACGCGATATATCAAAAAAACCAGCCAGTTAAAAATGATAACATTTGTACTCTTCTCCCGGCATAACTTCGACATTTATTCAAA
>JAOZSO010000516.1:0-2745 GCA_029939655.1 Desulfobacterales bacterium | reverse complement strand
CTTGCCAAGCCGCCTCCCGGTGGCAAGTGGAAAGCCACCGCCGAAGAAGCTTTGGAAGCGTTGAAACTTGAAGGAGATGTTGAGGAAGGTGAAGAAATTTATACGGTTTGCGCCGCCTGTCATTTTCCCACCGGCTGGGGTGACCCCCTCGGGGTCTTTCCGCAGCTCGCCGGTCAACACACAACGGTCATGATTAAACAGATCTCCGATATCCGAGCTAAAAACCGTGACAACCCAACCATGTATCCTTTTGCCATGCAAATAGAAGGTGCCCAGGATATTGTCGATGTTTGCTCCTATATTCAAACCTTGAAAATGAATCCGAATCCAAGGGTAGGACCGGGGGGCGTAGACTGGATGTTATCCAATCTGCGCAAAGAGGTGTGGCCCATGTCCCTTGACAAGATTCAGCAAGACGTTGGAAATGAAAATTTTAAGAAACTGAAAAGCATTGAAGAAAAGGAATTTAAAAGCAAAAAAGAATTTCTCGAGGCATTAACAAATACTATCGGCGCCGGGGAATTGGAAAAACATGAGGCAGTGATACTTAAAAACGCGCATTGGGAAACCGACCTGGACTTAGGCAAAACACTCTACGAGAAAAATTGTGTTAAGTGCCATCGCGATCATGGCCAGGGCAACTATCAAGAAACTATGCCGGTCATAGAGGGCCAGGTGGTCGAGGCTGACAAGCCGGCAACTGAAGCAGCATATTACCCGGTCATAGCGGGCCAGACCTATCTCTATTTGCTCAGGCAATTCAGCTGGATTCAGATAGGGAAAAGGAGAAATGCCAATCCCGATATGGTCAAACAGATCAAAGAGTTTTCTTTTCTCGATATGAAAAGCGTGACAGATTATGCCGGTCGCTTCGAAATGCAAGAGGGGGATTGGGCGGAAGTTGGCGGAGAGGATGAAGAGGGATGGGATCTCGGTGAGGAAGAAGAGGATGATGAAGATATCCCCGCGCATTTAAGGGACTGACAAAACTGAGAGGGTAATGAATGAACGACAGTATTAAAAAAAGATTAAGACTCAGCAATATTCTGGCAGTACTTGCCATGGTGTTGCTTTTGGGAACATATACACTGAAGCCGCTGTTTGAATACCGTGATCCGGTGGCAATGGATGAAGAGGACGCAATTGAGGAAAACGAGTCTTTTCAACCGTTCGCTTTTTTGATACCGGAAGGCACAGAATTCTACGCACCTTCCAGTGCACATTTGAAATCACAGATGGGAGAAAAAATATGGGAATATCATCCCACCGGTTTTTATGCCTATCTGATCGGATATAAAACCATGCCGGTCTGGCGGGTGTCGCTGGAAGCGCCCCAGTATCCAAAAGCAGCTTTTCCCGACGGAATTCCTGTTTTTTTCAATTTAACGGATTGGAGCGGCAAAGTGAGTGAAATGAATACCATCAACCATTACATCGGTATGGATCCCATGGAAGCCGGGGCCATATCTGTTCGTCGAATTGTGCCTTTTGTTTACCTCTGGTTTTTTATCATGCTGATCGTCTATTTATTTTACAAAGGACCCGGCTGGTGGCTGCTCGGGATTGTTCCCGCTTTTCTTCCCTGGTACTATCTGATTTTCTATAGCAAGTGGCTGTACTGGTTCGGGCACAATCTGCACCCCTATGGAGCGTTTAAGATAAAACCCTTTATGCCGACGGTCTTTGGCGACGGGAAAGTCGCCCAGTTTACGACCCATTCCTACCCCACGATTGGTTTTTATTTTCTCTTAGGGGTTTTTATTCTGCTGATCCTGTCTGTTTTGATCCGGCGAAAAGCGCTGAAGGACGCGGCTTCAACAACTTAGGAAAGCGGTTAACTATAAAGCTCAAGTTGCACCACTAATTATTTTCTATTATTGAACTTATTTAATACAACCGGCAGCGGCGGGTTTTACGGCGCCTTATGAACGAGTTTTGGCCGACTTTAAAACGGATTTCCGAAGACCGGCAACCACCAGAACGTGAGTTTTGCGGATAATTTCTAAATGGAATGCTGGAAAAATGGTACAATGGCTTTTTGGAAATCAATTCCAATCCTCTTTCTTTTAATAATGAGTTTACCTGCATTCCAAGCAACAGCCGTTCCGGTTGCTTCACTCCAGGTGCTGATTGAACAGACACCGGTAGGTGAAACAGTCCACCTCGAACCCGGTATATATACGGGTCCGGTTATCATAGAAAAAGCAGTCATCCTGGATGGTAAAGGTCAGGTTACGATTGACGGCCTGGGAAAAGGATCCGTCTTGCTGCTCAAAGCCGATGGCGTTGTGGTCAAAAACCTGATCATCGCCAATTCGGGCGATAGCCATGATCAGGTGGATGCCGGCATCCTGGTTCGTTCTTCTCACAATCGGATACGCAACAATAAAATTGAAAATACATTGTTCGGAATTGATCTTCAGGAAGCCCACGAAAACATGATCATCGGCAACGATATCTCTTCCAAAAACGCCACTCTGGGATTGAGGGGCGATGGTATTCGCGGCTGGGCCAGCCACCGTAACATCTTTCGTCAAAACAAAATCCACGATTCAAGAGATATGGTCATCTGGTACTCCAACGACAATATCATAGAGGAAAATGAGGGTTGGAACAATCGTTACTCTCTACATTTTATGTACTCCGGCGGCAATACGGTGAGAAAAAACACGTATCACCATAACACCGTTGGGATTTTTTTGATGTATAGCAGGGATGTCACCGTTGAACAAAATACGGTTAGAT
>JAOZSO010000515.1:0-2756 GCA_029939655.1 Desulfobacterales bacterium | reverse complement strand
GTATTTCGGCGGAAATTGTCAATGAAGCATGGCTATTCGAAAACTTGCCCTGGCTCACGGCAGGATCTGATGCATTATCAGTATTTTTTGCTGATGACGGGTATATCGATCCATATCGACTTGTAGCCGCGTATGCCCGCGCTGCAAAACGGTCCGGGGTTCGCATTGAGACCGGTGTCGCAGTTAAATCCATCCGCTTTGACGGCAAAAGGATGGTAGCTGTCCAGACGTCCAAAGGAATGTTCCAATGTGAAAAAGTGGTCGTTGCTGCGGGAGCTTGGTCGAACAATCTGACAATGCCTTTGGGTATTTCTTTGCCGATGACCCCGGTCCGCAGTCATTTCTGGATTACAGCGCCCGGTCCCCTGTCTTACAAAAACCAGCCAATGACAGTCCATGCCGACGCCGGGGCTTATACAAGACCTGAGGTGAACGGTATGCTTTTAGGGGTGCAGGAAGCCTTCTCACCTACGTTCGATTACCGCATTTTACCGGATGATATGGACACTTTTACCATCACAGAAAATGGTCATGAATGGGATGCTCTTATTGAAGCAGAGGCACGTGTCTCGCGCTTTTTCCCGGATCTAAATGACGCCCGTTTTGAAAGCTACGTGACTGGTCTGTCAGCCTATACGCCGGATGGCCACTTCGTTCTCGGGGAAATCGGCGAGAGACCGGGGCTTTATGTAGCAGCGGGTTGTTGCGGCTCAGGGGTCATGTCCTCCGGCGGCATCGGAGAGGCGTTGGCTGGATTGATCATAGAAGGTGAAAGCCCACACAACCTGATGCCCTTCAGGCCAGATCGGTTTGGAATCGTGGACCCGGCCTCAACGGAATTTCAAATGCTTTGTGCAAAGGCAAGAGCCAGGAAAGCCGAATAATATGAGCGCTTCAGATGACATTGAGTTTAAAAAGATTAATGAGTTCGTAAACTTGAGGGATAAGCAGGCACCAAAAAGGCTCTGTCGCCCTATCCGAAGCAAGGCGTGTATTGGCGCCCATGGGAGAGATACTCATCATCGAACCGATCGAGGTGAGCGAATATACAAAACTTGTTTCAGTGTTCGAACATGAAGAGCCGGCATTTCTTAGGCGTGCGGCACGGGCTATTAAATCCTTCGGCATGCCCGTTTCCCGGCAAGATATATTCGTTGTAAATCATTATTTTGGTAATGAAGAAATATTTTTTAACCATTATATTTCATCTTAAAGCCTCTGCATGAAATGGTCTGGTTAGCCGTTGAACTTCCTGTCCCATTCAAACTCACGGGCCGTTACCATATCTTCCATTCGCTGAATACGGTGATCCAGGTTGTGAAAACGGCGTTTCAATCGGCTGGCTGCTCTGGGCCTGGATGATGTATAGCTGTCGTAAAACTCCTGTTCCGCCTCTGATTCAATCGGTCTGACGGGTTCCGGCTTCATTAACAAAGATGCAACAAAATAGAGCACCAGTATCGGCCAGACGCCGCTGGCGAGAAAGAAAACCACAACAATGATCCTTATCCAGAAGGCTTTCAAATCGAAATAATTTGCCAGACCCCGGCAAACACCGAGAATGATTCCATTGCGGGATCGGTAAAGGCCGCGACCATGTGAGTATTTGAATCTGTTCATGAAGATGTTTCCTTTCCTATGCTTTCCATGAGGATGGTTTCCAGGCTCTCCACCCGCTTTTCCATTTGTGTCAAACCATGATAAATTTCCTGTATCATCCGGGTTTCTTCTTCGTGATGTTGCCGGCTTTTGCGTGATACACCGCCATGTCTCATCTTGATGGTCATAAGAATGGTGCCTGTTATCATGCCCAGGATGATGATAATGCTGCTAAAAACGATGGTTACGATGATGATTGCATTCATGTTTGCATTACTCCAAAATCAGACTGCCACGTCTGGTTCCCTAGGGTGTTTCGAACGTTGCCCATCAATCAGGACGCATTCAGGTCCGTTTGCGGTTTTTTTCGTGAAGATTTGAGCGCTGCGAGTTCTTTTTCTATATCATCATCCAGGGCTAAGTTGTCAAATTCTTCTTCAATGGTGGGTTTTTTCCCAAAATTCACCAGGTCCGCCTCCGCTTCCATGCGTTCGATCCGGTTTTCAAGATCGTCGAACCTGGCGATGGATTCAAAATTATCAACCCGGCGAATGCCTTCCTGGGCACGTCGTTTTCTCCTGGCATGAATATGGCGCTGAATGAGTATCCGCTGCTTTTCTCTTGCTGTGTGGAGTTTGTCTTCCAGCAGAGAAATGTCTTCCTGGTATTTATGGATCATGTCATCGTGTTCGAGCAGCTCCTGTTTCAGTGCGTCCGCCATATCTGCAAAACGGCGATTTTCGCTGAGGGCCTCGCGTGCCAGGTCGTCCCGGCCTCTGTCCACCGCCAGCCCTGCCCGCGTATGCCACTGTTCTTGGCGCTCCACGACACTGTCGTTTTGGCGTTCAAGCTTTTTTCGACCGGCAATGACACCGGCACAGGAGGCTTTCAGCTCGATCAGGGTATCCTCCATCTCCCGAATCATGAGTTTAATCAATTTTTCGGGGTCTTCGGCCCTGTCCAGCATGGCGTTGAGATTGGAACTGATAATATCGCGAAATCGTGTAAAAATACCCATGGTGAAACCTCCGTTTTGGTAAAAGCCGTTCGGTATAAGCTGTGGTGATTTTGATTCTTACTGGTATCTTCTCTTTTAGCATAATATGTGCCAGATTATAAGAAAGACATAACAATTTGATATTTCAGGAAAAAATCTT
>JAOZSO010000082.1:0-10444 GCA_029939655.1 Desulfobacterales bacterium | reverse complement strand
GGCGCCTTTTTTTGTTCTCAGGAGAGCCCCTGACCTAAGTTGAGCTCAGCTTAGGTCTAAAATACCCTGCTGTGGTTGACGGGGCTTCAGTGGGATTTACGGTAGAAAACGCGGTAAAACGGCAAGAACATTAGACCAAGGAGAGAGTCATGAGATTTGTGAAATCGAACGATGTATTGGGAACGACTAACAGAGGGAACCCGACGGAATCAGGGTTATGTACCTTGTGCAGGGCTGACTGCCAGGGCAAGTGTGAAGTATGGCTATCGAGTCTTGTGGGCAGGAAACTCCTCTATCCCCGCAGTTATGGCATCGTGACGGCCGGGGCCAACAATACGACTCATGTGGGTGTCTCCTATAATTCTCTCCGTATTCAGGGGTATGCGTATGGGTCTCATGGCCTGAACAGTCGACTGACCAGTGATCCTGATGATTGCATCTTTCCCAACGTGAAACTCGAAACGGAATTTGGCAACGAGATCAAGACCAAGGCGCGCATACCGCTCATGACCGGAGCCCTTGGCTCCACCTTTGTGGCGGCAAAGTACTGGGAATCTTTTGCAGTTGGCGCGGCACTGGCCGGGATACCTGTTGTAATCGGGGAGAACGTTGTGGGTGTCGACCTGGAATCGGAAATTGATCCTTCACCGGAAAGAAAAGGCAAAATCAAAAAGGCACCGGAACTGGAACGGCGTATTGACAGCTACTTCAGGTATTATGATGGGTATGGTGGACTTTTTGTCCAGCTGAACGTGGAGGATACCCGTAATGGGGTGGCGGAATTTGTTGCCGATAAATATGGAGACAAGTGTATCATCGAGTTGAAATGGGGACAGGGGGCCAAGGATATCGGTGGTGAGATTCAGGTTACGAGTCTTGAATATGCCAAGTTTCTGCAGGACAGAGGCTATGTCGTGGATCCGGATCCCTCACTTCCGGAGGTCCAGCGGGCCTTTGAAACTCGCTCCGTCAAATCGTTTGCCAGACACAGCCGGTTGGGGGGCACGGATCTTTCTACTGTGGAGCAGGTCCGCGAAGACTTCATGAGTTCGGTTGTTTATCTTCGAAGCCTTGGTTTTAATCGGATATCCCTCAAAACCGGTTCCTACGGCATGGAAGAACTGGCCATGGCCATCAAGTTTGCAACCGATGCCAAGCTGGATCTTCTGACCATCGACGGATCCGGCGGCGGTACCGGCATGAGTCCCTGGAACATGATGCAAAGCTGGGGTGTTCCTTCCATAAACCTGCATTCCAAAGCCTATGAATACGCCAATATACTGGCGGCCAAGGGCCACCGGGTGGTGGACATGTCGTTTGCCGGCGGGTTTGCCCAGGAAGATAGTATTTTCAAAGGTCTCGCATTGGGGGCACCATTCACCAAATTGATCTGCATGGGGCGGGCGCTCATGATACCGGGATTTGTAGGAGCAAACATCGAAGGTGCCCTGTTCCCTGAGAAAAGAGGGGATCTCAATGGCCACTGGGCAGAACTTCCCAAGAGCGTTCTGCGGGTGGGAAATGCAGCTACGGAAATTTTTTCATGCTACCATGATGTTGAAAAGAAACTCGGAAAAGATGAAATGGCTCATATTCCCTATGGTGCCATTGCCATGGTTAGCATGGTGGATAAACTTTATGGCGGGCTGCAGCAGCTATTGGCCGGTGCCCGCAAGTTCGACGTCAGGAATATTTCCCGAGGAGAGATTTTTTCAGGGAACCGGGAGACTGCCAAAGAAACCGGTATCGCCCATATGTGCGATGCCAATGATGAAAGTGCAAAGAAGATATTGAACGCCTAAAAAGGCTTTATAGATAACCGCATAAGAAAAAGAGCAACTGTAAACAGCCGGAAGCCCCCTTTTCTTCTGGTCTCACCATAGATAGAGCGAGTTGACTACGGCCCGCATTACGGTTATATGCGCCACTGTTTCGGGGAAAGGCCCAGTTTTTTCATCCGAGTGTAAAGAGACGTTCGTTTCATACCTAACAACTCGGCAGCTCCTTTTGACCCGCCCATTTTACCTCCGGTTTTATCCAGCGTGTACTGGATATACCGACGCTGCAATTCATCAAGAGTGACATCATCGGCAAATATATCATCAAAGGTGAATTTTGGTTTGCATTGAGATAAGAACTCCCAGTGCTCGGAGGAGCCTAACAAGGCGGTTCGTTCCATCACGTTTTTTAATTCCCGAACATTACCCGGCCAGGCATAAGTGCTGAGCTTGGCGTTATCGTCAGTGGTTAACTCGATCCGACGGGTCATGTTTTTTTTACAATAATACTTGAGAAAATACTCTGCAAGCATGACGATATCTTCAACTCGATCCCGCAAAGGAGGCAACTTCAATGGCATGACATTTATGCGGTAGTAAAGATCATTGCGGAATTTGCCGTTGTCTACCTCCCAGGCCAGGTCACGATTGGTCGCAACCAATAAACGAAAATCTACGCTGATTTGAGCTTTCCCCCCAATTCTTGGAAATTTTTGATCTTCCAGCACACGAAGGAATTTAACCTGAAGTGCTTGGGGAATCTCGCCTATTTCATCAATAAAAAGGGTCCCTTGGTGTGCCGCCTCCATGCGGCCGATTTTTTGATGATTTGCGCCGGTGAAAGCCCCTTTCTCATAGCCGAACAGTTCACTTTCCAAAAGGTTTTCCGGAATTGTTGACGGATCTATTGTAACAAAGGGGCCCTCACGACGACGACTCATTTCGTGGATCCTTTTTGCTAAAAGTTCTTTACCAACCCCGGTCTCTCCCTGAATATACACGGTAGCTTCTGATGTGGCAATCCGGTCTGCCTGTTTTAAAAGCTTTCGCATAACCGGGCTTGTGAACTTGATATCTTGTCCGATCTGCTCCGACTTATTGTCTAAATCTTTCACCCGCCCTTTTTCTTTCTGTCTCAGCGATTGGAAATAGTGTCTCTGCCAGGATAGGTGCTTTGATATTTCTGTCATAATGCTTTCCAGCACCGGCCCGCTCAAGAAATCAAAGCAGTGAGGGAAATAGATATTATCACAATAGAGTACGCCGGTGCCTAAGTCCTCTACTTTTATCGGGAGGCAGAGGAGGGCATGGTGGGTTCGGAAAATAATTGGCTTACCCTCACGAAAGGATTTTAAAATCAACTTCATCTTGGAGTGAAAGCTCTCTCCGGAAAGTTCATTTTTGCTCAGATTGAGAGATGCTCTCAATTCGAGGCGTGTGGATTTTCCTTCAGCAGACCAAAAGAGAGCGCTGCGTTCGGCCCCAAGAAACCGGTTCATTGTTGATACCAATAAATGCATGGCATATTTCAGGCTTGGCCGGACGAGTAATTGTTTAGCCATTTCATAAAAAAGACCTGTGAGTATAGACAGGTGGTCTACATCCTCCATGTCGGCCTGGTGATCATCCAATAAAAACCTGAGTCCATCCGGAAAGAATCTATCCAAGGAGCCGGACAACCCCTGCCGGGCTTTTTGCGCAAAAACAAGGGCTTCTTTTTGATTGCCCTGATTGAGCTTCAGGGTGGCAAGTGCTATCCTTGTCTTTGCTACTTGAAACGGGTCACCTGTGGAGTTGAGTAATGTTTCACTGGCCAGGAGATCTTTCTCAATTACCTCCCTGTCTGTCCCTTCGTGCAACCGCTTCTCGGCATTAAGCCTTATGGCCAGACCGCGGAGATGTGCATTGGGAGTATGCATGATTACATCCAGGAGATTTTCGAATTCATATCCGGGAATTGGCGGGTAACCGAGCTTTTCCAATTCAAAAAGCATCTCAAGAGTCCAAGGGGACCAGAACCGTCCCAGCATTCCATGCTTTATCGCTTTTGGCTGGAGCTGTGTCAGCATATCATGGCTTTCATTGGGGCGGTTTTCAATGAGGTGGTAATGCGCAAGCCCGCCAACGGCAAAATATTCCCCCAGAAAGTTACGGTCAGACAATGCTTCCTTCTGGGCCATCTGGAGATGAAAAGAGCCGTTCTCCCTATTTCCGCTCACCACCAACACAGTGCCCAGAATCGCCCTGATGATGGGTGAGACAGGGTTGTGACCTTTTGTGAGGCGCCAATTGAAGTCGAGTAAACCGATGGATCGGTGAAATTGGCCCAGGTAGGCCGAAGTCAATCCCATATATATGACACTGGAAGGATCCGCCAAAGCGTTTACCTTTTGCGATCCAAGACGAATCAAAGCAAGTTCGAAATACTCCATAGCTTTCCCGAAATTGCCTTGCATATGGTAGTAAAGGGCAAGAAATTGGCTTGCCTGCTCAAGAATATCATCGTCGCCCAGGTTTTTTACAGCCATCTCCCCTAAGGCAAAAAATTCCAATGCCTTCGAAAGGTTGTTGGAAAAAAAGAAGACTCGGCCCATATGCAGTTCAAGGAGCGCCGTAGAACGTTTGTCACCTAAACGATTCGATATTACTTTTGCCTTTTTCAATATTTGTGGGATTTCATTGAGATATTTTCCCAAAGAAACCGCGAGGTTGGATAATTCCAAGGCTGCGGAAATAAACAAAGAATCGTTTCCACGACTTCTAAGATTAGAACCCAGTTGGATAAGAGCCCGGCGGGAATATCTAAGGGCTTCAATATGGGAATGATTCTCCAACGCTGCCTGAGCAAGACTGCTGTTAATTTGAGCGGCTTCTTGGGCTCTATCACATTCAGCTAAAAGGGTTGCGTGTGTTCCCGGGGATATCTGGTCAATGCAATTCAAATCATCGAGCTTATCCAGTATCATGGATACCCACGCAGAAGTGCGAATTTTTTCAAATTTTCGGACCAGGCTTGCGGGCAAATCAGGCGGTAAACCAAGTTCTTTGTTCCCATTTCGTTCTTTAGGATTTAGTTCCGGGAAGCGGTCAATCAGGTCCAGCAATTCGCCGGAATCGAGTGGGGGCAATGCTTTTGCCGTTTTAATGGTAATCGTTTTCCCCAGAGCGTGTATCCCTGCTAAAAATTCCAATTGCGCTGCAGATAATTCAGGCATCTTTTGTTCCATGGCCACTATCTCAAATTTCCATTTTGGTTTTACCTGAACTGAGCAATTTTTCCCGAAGAGATGTGCCGAGATCTTGATGGAGGAGGGTTCGCAAAAAACGCAGGCATACCAGTGGATTTGTCCAGGCTTTTTGCGAACCCTTGATCCGCAAGAAATTGGTGCAGGTCGAGATAAAAATCGCTCAGTTCAGGTTTAATATACTCAGGGTTCAATTCCCCACCCCCTTGGGGCGATCAGTACTAAATACCATGGTCATGAAATACATGTCAAGAAAAGCGTCTGAATACGGACTCCACTGTGACTCTATGGAGTCAGATGCCTGCTTCAAGGCAAAAGCTGTATTCAAAAATTATAAAAATATCAATAAGTTATAAAAATAGTTCGCTTGGCATGCGAGTTGCAAGTTTAATAAAAAATTGGATTTTTGTAGATCTTGAGTCGTTGAGGATAGGTGAGATGATAGGGCGCAAGTTCTTAACTGTACGCAAGGAGGAATAAGAAATTATGGAAAGTAAGATTAGCCCGGATGGTAAATTTCTGTGTTTGAGGTGCCATCAGAAGTGCCATCTGACGGGGCAAGTCAGTGATGGTAAATTGGTGGGCATTGAAGGTGCGACCTGTATAAAAGGAAGAACAATTCCCGATCTTGTGTATCATCCCGACAGGGTGCTTTATCCGCAAAAGCGGGTGGGTGAAAAAGGATCAGGAAAATGGGAGCGTATCTCATGGGAGCAGGCCATAGAAGAAATCGCTGCCAAAATGAATGAGGTAACAGATAAATACGGTTCTGAAACTATTTATCTCTCAACAGGTTCCGGACAAAAACAGATAGGAAACCAGGCGTGTGAAATTGGAAAGAAATTTTTCGATACTCCCCAGACCCATTGGGGACGTTACACCTGTATCATCCCTCAGGCTACCGCTGATTTTGGGACAGCCGGTGAAACCCTCGCCTATGAATACTGTGCTGAGTACAGCAAATCAAAACTGATAATGCTCTGGGGCGCTAACGTGGATTTAACCTGCCCGGCTCAGGCACGTGATATCAGGGAAGCGGTTCGTGGCGGTACCAAGCTGATTGTTGTCGATCCCAGGGCGATACCCATGGCGAAGAAAGCCGATCTATGGCTGAAAATCAAGCCTGGAACAGATACGGCTTTAGGGTTAGGGATGATCAATGTGATTATCAATGAAGAGCTTTATGATAAAGATTTTGTAAAAAACTGGACAGTGGGTTTTGAGAGATTAAAGGCACATGTTCAGGAATTCACACCTGCGTGGGCTGCTCCAATTACGGATCTGTCCGAGGCAGATATTATTGCAGCAGCCAGGCTTTATGCAAAAACGCCTCCAGCCACCCTGTATGCACGAACCGGTGCTGCTGCCCAGCAGATAAATTCGTCCCAGAATGCCCGGACCATGGCCTGCCTGATCGGCCTATGCGGCAATGTTGATGTCCCGGGTGGAAATATACCGTATTTGAGGACCTTTAATGCCAAGTATTTTTACCATTCATATACTACCCGTATGAGCCTGAGAGCCTCGCCCAATAAAGAAAACAAGTTTTTTGGTTTTGGGAAATATCCAATGATGCACATGATCAGTATGTGTGACATGCCCACCTGTATAAGGGGTATGCATGACGGGCGCACCAGGGCGGCCTGGATTGTTGCAAATAATTTGGTTGTATCCGACCAGGATAGCCGGATGGTTTTTGAGGGTTTGAAGAAGCTCAAGCTTGTGGTTGTTTCCGATTATTTTATGACGCCTACAGCCGAGGTTGCTGACTATGTCCTTCCCGCTTGCTCGTATGCGGAGATAGACAATATTGTTGGCACCTTTCAAGAGCCTTATGATTATGCAATTGCACACAGAAAAATAATAGAGCCCCAAGGCGAGTGCTGGGATGACAGGAAAATGGTCATCGAGGTCGGTAAAAAGATGGGTCGCGGTGAAGTTTTCTGGGAAGATGTTGAAGACTGGCTTGATTGGCGGCTGAAATACCTGGGAAAGACATTTGATGAAATGTGTAATATGCCGGATCACAAAATAGACTTTCCGCGGAGCTATAGGAGATATGAAAAAAGTGTCCCCGGCTTTGGAACCCCTAGTGGAAAATTTGAATTTTATTCTGAGATCCTTGACGTCATCGGAACCGAACCTCTCCCGACCTTCCGGGAAAATCCTGAGAGTCCGGTAAGCAGTCCTGAGATTTTCAAGGAATACCCCTTTATTTATATGCAGGTCAGGCTGGCAGGCTTTCAGCACACTGAAGGAAGGCAGATAGAGAGACAACGAAAAATGCACCCCGATCCTATTCTGGAGATGCATCCGGATCCGGCGGGCAAACTGGGAATCAGTGACGGCGATTGGGTTAAGCTTCAAATAGCAGAGCAAAAGTATAAAGACAAACACATATCGTTCAGGGTCAAACTGGTTGATACGATGCACCCGGAGACAGTTGGAGCAGCCCATGGGTGGTGGTTCCCTGAGAAACCGGCTCCAGAGCACGGCGCCTTTGATTCAAATATAAATGCCCTGTTGTCCATGGAGCATGGACCTTACGAGCCGCTTGTGGGAAATATTCAGCAAAGAGCCATGGCCTGCAAAGTGACAAAGGCTTGATTTTCTTAATGTTGAAGTATGAAAGGAGAAAATAAAAATGCCAGAAGATTTGATAGATAGAATTGTCAATTTGGAGCCAGGGGATGTCGAGGCCAAATTGCCCGCCCTTTTGGGTGAAATAGAAAAAAATGGTGTTGAAGAATCGATGAATGAATATCCCGGTGTATTGTTCCAGATATTTTTAAAGCTTGAAGAAAGTGATTTAGTAAAGATAGGGGCTGACTCCCCGGAGCTATTTGACACATTCACTAAAATTATTTGGGAGGGTGTATCCAAAAGATCAGCAGGGGTTGCATCCTATCTCGAGGAAGTTGTGAAGGATTTGCCCAGGAAAAAATTTGTTGTCAATTTTGAGACGTTTGACACACCCTTAAAGCTGCATTTTGTAGTATCTGATGGGAAGTTCTCCGGTGATGTCGGTATGACAAGCTTCAGGGAGCAGGATTGCCGGTGGTTTGCGGATACAAAAACGATTCTCGCATTAATGAGGGGAGAGTTCAGACAAACAATGATCTTCACGGAAAAGCTGTTTTTTGAAGGGGCATTTGGATTGCTGGGAAAAAAGGCAGTACCCCTGTGTGGCATTCTGGGAAGTCTATTAATGTAATTTGAGATAAGGAGAGTAAAAAATGGAATTGGAACTACTTAAGGAAAAATATCTTGGTATTCCCGAGGGGTCACTGATGCAGGCTGCTGTACTCCGTGACGTTATGGAGGAGAAAGTATGGCCCCGGCGTCTGGATTTGGAAGGGGGCTTTCACAGGGACGCTGAACTGGGAAGAAAAACGAAGGCTGAACTTCATCAGGAATTAGTGGATTTAAGCCAGGTCAGGGGGTTGTTCCCACCGGAAATTGATGGGGTGGGCATGCCATGGATTATGGAATTCCTTTATCCGAGCATAGAAGAGTTATCCCGAGGTGACTGTGGTCTGTTAATGGATACTTTAGTGCCCGGATGGGCGTTTCTGGCTGCTACAAAGGCGCTGAACATGGATGTATTGAAAGATTATGGAACCCTTTTTACAGGGCCTGATATGCATCATGCCTGTCTTGCGATGACCGAACCCCATGGCGGCTGCAATATCCTTGATGAGAGCATGGAAGGTAAGACAATAAGAACCACTGCCGTACTGGATGGGGACGATTATGTGATCAATGGCCTGAAACTATGGCCAAGCGGATCGGGTGAGGCTGAATATTTTATGACCGTCTGCACCACTGATCCCAGCCTGGGAGATGAAGGTATATGCCTGCTTTATCATCCGCGCGATGTAGAGGGCCTTTCTACGGGTCCGAATATCCATAAGATGGGGATGATTTTTACAGATTTTAATGGCTGGATCAAATATGAAAACGTAAGGGTACCGAAAAAATACCGGGCTGCAGGTCCGGGGAAAGATGCTGAACTCTGGCGGGATGCCCTTGCTGCAGCAAGGTTTCTCAGTGCCCCGATGGCTCTTGGTGCTGCCCAGGCAGGTTTTGAAATTGCGTTGGAATACACAAGAACAAGAATTGCCGGGAACAAACCGGTCAGGGAGCACTCAATGCATGCCGGTATGCTTGCAGACATGGCTATCGCTATTGAAGCCTCAAGAGCCTATAATATACAGGTGGCAAGAATGTTTGACAAACCTGAACAATTTGGACACTGGCATGAACCTTTTCTGTCCGGAAAAGCCAGCGGCGCAAAGGTGATGTCTTCTGATACCGCTATTATGGTACTCAATAAGGCCATGGAACTGTGCGGTGCAACAGCCTTTACCCAGCAGATGCCCATAGAGAAATATCTGCGGGATGTCAAAATTATCCAATTGTGGGAAGGCGGTTCTCAACTGGCCCGAATGGACATGGCCAGATCCTTTTATCCTATACAGACATAGCGGTGATCAATGCGGCTCTTGATGCATTTTCTGCACTTAATTACAAATTTTAACATAAGATTAATAACATAAAAACAGAGGAGGATTTAAGGATATGACACTTTATGCTTTGACCCCGGAATGGCAGAAAAAAGCGGCCGGAGTTTTCCGGGAGGACCCTCAATTTGAGAGGGCGTTTAAGATCGTAAACGGCGTCTATGTTTTCGAAATTCAAGAAGAAAAATCACTGGGTATCGAAACCGATATCTGTATTCTCAATGAAGTCCGGAACGGTGTACTGGTAAAGGATGACTTTGGCCATTCCAACGAGGAAACAAGAAAAATAGCCACCTGGTGTGTCACGGGGAATTATGAAATATGGAAAAGGGTTCTAACCGGAAAAGAGGTCTTTATACAGGCGTTTATGGCCGGGAACATAAAATTGGTCGAGGGAGACTTTGCAGGGCTCATGAGAATAGCAGCCCAGGGGACAAAACTACCTCAGATTTTTACAAGAAATGAGTCCAAATGGCCGGATGAGTTCTCTTCCGAAGAACTGGAGGATTATAAAACACAATTTAAAACATGGAAAACAGTCGCCTAAAGGATGGTTGAAAGATAAATTTGTACAAAAAATTATAAGATATTAAAAAGGAGAGCGTTATGGTCAATCAAAAAAAAGCCTGTCTGATTTTCAGCGTTGCGGTAATGCTAATTTCAGGATTATTTTTTCCTGTCAGCAACGGTTTGGCAGGTGATAATAAAGAGATGATTTTCAAACGTCCGCTTAAGTTTGCCTCCTGGTTTTCGACGGCCCACATGGTGCCGCCCTTTGAGAAAGAATTGTGCAAAAATCTTGAAGCGGCAAGCAATGGAAGGGTAAAAATCCAGTTTTATGGTGCACAATCGTTGGGGAAAGTATTGGAACAATATGAAATGGTATTGGATAATGTGT
>JAOZSO010000081.1:0-10460 GCA_029939655.1 Desulfobacterales bacterium | reverse complement strand
GGGATAGACATCCCCCGACACCGGCTGATGGCCTGCGCCATCGGTGGCTTTTTTGCAGGGATTGCCGGTGGTCTGCTTGTACATCGCCTGGGTGCGGTAGACCCGAAACTATTCAACATCGTCACCATGATGTATCTCCTCATCTGGGTGGTGGTCGGCGGCACCAAATCCTTCTGGGGCCCAGTCATCGGGGTATCGGTGATGCATACACTGTTTGAACTCTCACGCCCGTTGATAGAGATAAGACCCGCGTTCTTTGGCCTTACCATGATACTTGTCTTAATCTTTCTGCCTGGGGGTCTCGGGAGTCTGATTTCAAAAATTATCGACAAATTTCAAAAACCGCATAACCCACCGGCGGTGGTGGAAACAGATTGAGAGTGCGCCTGAGGGGAAAGCAATGATGGTGTTCTAATGGTTTACAGCGGGTCAATATTTTGAAAAATCAAATTGTAACTACTTAATTTCTGCATCATATCGAAACAGAGGAGAAACCAGGCTTGTGCCGATACTTGAAGTAAAAACCTTGAGCATGCACTTTGGTGGTCTCGCCGCGGTGAGTAATTTAAACCTCACCATCCAGGAAGGCGAAATAAGAGGAATCATCGGGCCGAATGGTGCCGGAAAAACTACACTTTTTAATGTAATCAGCGGTGTGTATCGACCCACCTCGGGTCAGATATTATTTAAGAATGACGTGCATATCGGCGGCCTTTCCTCAAGTAAAATAGCAAAAATGGGAATAATTAGGACGTTCCAGAGAACGGCAATCTATGTTGACTTCACCGTCCTCAAGAACGTCACCGTAGCCCGCCATCTCCATGGCAGGGAAAGTCTCGTTAGCATATTTACCGGCGCGCATAAGAAAATAGACAAAGAAAATATCGAAAAGGCTACGGAAATAGTCGAGTTCATGGGGCTGGGCCACCTCAAAAATGAGCTGGCCGTAAACCTGCCCCACGGTCATCAGAGGGCACTAGGTGTTGCTATTGCGCTGGCCTGTAAGCCCAGGGTTTTGTTACTGGATGAGCCTTTGACCGGCATGACCCCTACAGAAAAAGCTCATATGATAGAACTCATTCGAAAAGTGCACCAGCAGGGCATCACGATCCTGATGGTGGAGCATGATATGAGATCTGTCATGGAACTGTGTAATTATATCAGCGTGCTTGATTTTGGAACACTGCTTGTCGAAGGGACCCCCCCTGAAATACAAAACAATGAAGATGTAATTAATGCATATCTGGGGACTGAAGATATCATAACCGGACACACATCGTCATGAGGTGAAAAAGTTGCTACTCGAGGTAAAAGATATCACGGTTCACTACTACAAAGTGGCTGCCGTTAGAAATATTTCAATAGCTGTTGAAAATGGCAAAATTGCTACACTTATTGGATCTAACGGGTCCGGCAAAACGACCATACTGCGCAGCATATGCGGTTTGAAGCACCCCACTACCGGGGAAATCCGTTTCAGGGGGCAAAGAATAGACCAACTGTCCGCACATAAGATAAACGCCTTGGGTATTGCCATGGTCCCTGAGGGAAGACGGGTCTTTTCTCAGATGACGGTGTTGGAAAACCTCTTGGTTGGTGCCTATCTACGTAAAAATAGGGACGATGTTCAAAAGGATATGGAAGAAGTTGTCTTTAAGCATTTCCCGCGCCTTAAAGAGAGAACGAAGCAGTCAGCCGGGACTTTGAGTGGTGGTGAACAGCAGATGCTAGCTATGGGGCGCGCCCTCATGTCCGCACCCGAATTGCTGCTTTTGGATGAACCGTCGCTAGGTTTATCACCTATCATGTGTGGAGAAATTGGACAAATCATCAGGAACATCCATGCCGAAGGTAGGACAGTAGTCCTGGTTGAGCAGAATGCCCGGCTTGCGTTAGCGCTGGCCCAACAGGCATATGTTATCGAAACCGGTAATATCACGCTGTCCGGCCCGGCTGAAGAGTTGCGTAACAGCGAAGACGTAAAAAAAGCTTATCTGGGGGGCTGAGAGACTGCCGGTGCAAGTGGAGGAAGTACATGAATACACCTGCCCGCAACAGGGTTGCAAAGCTCGATTTCTGGTCATCACAGGTAGAGCCCGAACCTCTGGATGGCGGTATTACCAACACCAATTTTATCGTTGACGATAAAGGCGAGCGTTTTGTCGTCCGGATCGGCGACGACATCCCGATTCACGGAATAATGCGATTCAATGAGATCGCGGCCTCGCGCGCAGCTCACGCAGCCGGCATTTCACCCGAAATTGTCTATAGCGAAAACGGGCTCTTCATCATCCGCTTCATTGAAGGACAAACGCTTACGGAACAAGACGTGCGTGAGCAGCAAAACCTGGAACGTATCATACCTTTGATCCAAACCTGTCACAATGTAATACCGAATCATTTTCAAGGTCCGGCACTTGTCTTCTGGCCGTTCCATGTTTGCCGAAACTATATCCGCACGGCCAGAGAGGGTAACAGCCGGGTGATGGACTTGTTTCCACGCTTTCTGAACATTAACGAAGAGCTGGAAAAAACGATCGGTGAAATTAAACTGGTATTCGGGCATAATGATCTTTTAGCTGCAAATTTCATTGATGACGGCAAACGTTTATGGCTCATTGACTGGGATTATGCCGGCTACAACGCAGCACTTTTTGATCTGGCCAATTTATCTTCAAACAATGAGTTGTCACCGGGACAGGAAGACTGGCTCCTGGAAACGTACTATCAACAACCGGTGTCCGACGAAATGCACCGTCGTTTTGCCTCAATGAAATGTGTATCCTTATTACGGGAAACATTATGGAGTATCATTTCTGAGATATACTCAAACTTGGATTTTGATTACGAGAAATACACTAGTAAAAATATTGCTCGCTTTGAATTCGCGTATGACGCGTTTCGAAAAATGTGAAAGGGTTTCTTCAAAGAGTCTATTGTACGATGATACGAGCCTTTGTGCACCAGCGATAACAAAGAAATGATTTTATTAGGAGAATGCTCATGCAAGATCGTGCACAAGTTGTCATTATCGGCGGTGGTATTATTGGTTGCAGCACAGCCTATCACTTAACCAAGATGGGATGGAATGATGTCGTTATACTCGAAAAAGGAGAACTTACCAGCGGTTCCACCTGGCATGCCGCCGGGCTTGTGGGCCAGTTGCGCAGTGAACGCAACATTACCCGAATGCTGCAGTACAGTGTTAGCCTCTATGAACAGCTCGAAGCCGAAACCGGATTGACGACAGGCTGGAAAAAAAGCGGGTGCCTTCATCTTGCCAGCACCAAAGAGCGCATGTATGAACTGCAAAAGGGTGCTACCACGGCACGAAGTTTCGGCCTGGAGATGGATATCATCTCACCCAAGGAAGCCTACGATCTTTGTCCCATCATCACTTTAGACGATGTCATCGGTGCGGCCTTTATGCCCACCGACGGTCAGGCGGATCCGGCCGGTATCACGCAGGCAATGGCCAAGGGAGCCCGCAATCGAGGGGCGACTATCTACGAGCACACGCTGGTGACCGGTTTTAAGTTCGATAAAAAACGTGTCGCTTCGGTCAAAACCGATAAGGGTGATATTAAATGTGAAATCGTGGTTAACTGCACGGGCATGTGGGGATACCAAATGGGGGAAATGCTGGGAGTCAACACACCATTGGTTCCTTTTCAGCACCAGTTTCTCGTTACCGATGAGATTGATGGCATGCCTCCGAACCTACCTACCATCCGTGACAAGGACAGTCTTCTATATTATAAAGACGAAGTGGGCGGCCTGGTCATGGGCGGTTATGAACGTAATGGGATTCCCTGGGCCATACACGGCGTGGACAATGATTTCATATCCCAGCTCCTCGAGCCCGATTTTGACCATTTCCAATCACTATCAGATCCGGCCATGCGTCGAACACCGTGCCTCGAAGAGGCCGGTATTGCCCGACTGGTCAATGGACCTGAGGCATTTACTCCGGATGGCGATGCCATCATGGGACCGGCACCTGAACTCGACAACTGTTTTGTGGCTGTGGGTTTCAACGCGTTCGGCATCGCGGCAGGTGGTGGCGCCGGGCGCATGATGGCTGAGTGGATTATCGAGGGAGAGCCGAGCCTCGATATTTGGCCCCTGGATATCCGGAGATTCGGCAAATATCACCACAGCCGAAGATACAACGTGGAAAGAACAAAGGAGATTTACGGAAAACACTATACTATTCACTGGCCTTATGAAGAACATGACTCCGCACGTGGGGTAAGACGCAGCCCCCTCTATTATCAGCTCAAGGAAAAGGGCGCGGTTTATGGTGCAAAATACGGGTGGGAACGGGCCAACTGGTTTGCGCCTGATGGTGTTGAACCGAAAGACGAGGTTACCTTCGAGATTCCGAACTGGTTTGAACACGTGGCCGCGGAGCACAAAAACGTTCGGGAAAATGTGGTCCTCATCGATCAGACCTCTTTCTGTAAATTCGAACTGGAAGGACCGGGAGCTCTGGAATTCTTAAACCGGCTGTGTGCCAATCAGATCGATAAGCCCGTCGGAAAAGTGATCTATACACAAATGTGTAATCATCGTGGCACGATTGAATGCGATATGACCATCGGCCGGTTGGCAGCGGACAAATTTCTCATTGTTGTCGGTACCGCCTTCGGCCTTCGCACCTCATGGTGGATTCAGAACCATATGCCCACCGACGGCACGGTATCATTCAAAGAGGTGACATCGGCCTATGCGGTCATAAACGTCATTGGACCGAAATCGAGAGCGCTTTTGGAAAAAACAACCGATGAGGATCTGAGCAACAGCAGCTTTCCTTTTGGAACCTGTAAGTCGTTTTCGGTGGCATATGCACCAGTTCTCTCCTTCCGGGTGTCCTATGTTGGAGAGCTTGGTTATGAGCTGTATACCCCCACAGAATTTGCCGGTCATGTATACGATACACTCTGGGAGGCCGGTCAGGGACTTGGCGCAACAAATGCCGGATACCGAACCATTGCGTCCACTCATCTGGAAAAAGGATATGCCGATTGGGGTTCCGAGCTCACTCCTGAATATACACCGTTTGATGCCGGGTTGGGATTCTGTGTTGCCCTGAACAAGGATGACTTTATCGGAAAAGAAGCCCTTGCGAGAATCAAGGAAGCAGGCGCAGTATGGAAACTGTGCAGCTTTACCATTGACGTCGGCCGGCCACTGATGCTTCAGGGGAGTGCTCCCATTATTCACAGGGGTAAGGTGCTGGGGGTGACAACAAGTTCCGGATACGGGCACACGATCGGGAAAAACATCTGCTATGGTTATATTCCTACAGATCATAAGGAGATGGATGAGTTCGTAATTGAATCATACAACCAAACATATCCGGCAAAGCACGAAATCAGTAGAGTCCTCTATGACATGGAGGGGGAAAAAATACGATCATAACTTTGTAGGGGAAAAATCTTTTCACTTGAAATATTCGGGTTAAATGACTTCATGCTCTGTCCGTTCAATAATTTCTTCCTGGTGAAATTCATCCAGATCAACAAAGTAGTCGCTGTAACCCGCCACCCGCACCAGCAGATCCCTGTAGTCATCCGGTGCTGTCTGGGCCTTTTTAAGGGTATCCGTCCCAACAACATTGAACTGAATATGATGCCCCTTGAGCTTGAAATATGTCCTGATCAGGTGCGACAGATTGACGATATCTTCATCTTTTCCCAGAGCGCTCGGTAAAAACCGCTGGTTCAACAGGGTTCCCCCGGATTTGATTTGATCCATTTTGGAGAGTGATTTAATGACAGCCGTGGGCCCATGGCGATCTGCACCGTGGGACGGTGACGTGCCGTCGGAAATGGGTTTCTCTGCAAATCGACCATTGGGTGTGGCACCAAGCATTTTACCAAAGTATATATGGCACGTGGTAGAAAGCATGTTCAGATGATACGAACTCCCCTTGGTGTTGGGCTTTCCGTCAATAGCGTTGAAAAGGGAATCGTATACCCGCTGCATGATGGTATCCGCACGATCATCATCGTTACCGAAAAAAGGTGTTTTGTTCAAAAGGCGCAGCCTGAGCGCTTCCTGTTCCCTAAAATTGAGTCTCAGTGCATCGAGTAGTGCCTCCATCGTAAGTGTTTTATCTTCAAAAACATGCTTTTTTATAGCCGAAAGGCTGTCCGTAATAGTGCCGATACCACAACACTGAATATAGTTGGTATTGTACCGGGGGCCGCCATTATAATAATCTTTTCCATTTTTAATGCAGTCTCTGATGACCACCGACAGGAAAGGCGCCGGGGCATTTACTGCAAACATGCGTTCGATATAGTTATTAACACGAATTTTCATGTCCACAATGTGAAGAAGCTGCCGTTCAAAAGCTTCATACAGATCATCGAGTGTCTCAAACGTCATCGGGTCACCGGTCTTTACACCGACTAATTTTCCACTAAGCGGATCCACGCCATTGCACAAGGCCAGTTCGAGGAGCTTCGGCACATTCAGGTAGCCCGTCAAGATATAGGCTTCTTTCCCGAAGGCGCCGGTTTCGATACATCCGCTGCATCCGCCTTCCCTGGCATCTTCGATACTTTTGCCGACTCTTGTCTGCTCCATCACCACCGCATCGGCGTTAAAAACCGATGGGTATCCATAACCCTTGCTGATAACGCGGCCGGCTTGTTGGAGAAAACGGTCTGGTGTTTTTTCACTGATCTGTACATTGCTCTGGGGCTGCAGCAAATGGAGTTCGTCGATAACTTCCAGAATAAGATACGAAACCTCGTTGACACCATCTCTGCCATCTCGCATGAGTCCGCCCAGATTGATGTTCGTAAAGTCATTGTAGGTACCGCTCTCCTTGGCGGTAACACCTACTTTTGGCGGTGCGGGGTGGTTGTTGAACTTGATCCAGAAACAACTGAGAAGCTCTTTGGCCTTCTCGTGATCCAGTGTCTTTTCGGATTGACCTCTTAGATAAAAGGGAAACAGATGCTGGTCGAGATGACCTGGGCTCATGGCATCCCAGCCGTTCAACTCGGTTATGGTTCCCAGGTGAACAAACCAGTACATCTGAATCGCCTCCCAGAAATTTTGAGGTGCGTGCGCAGGCACCCGTCTACAAATCCTGACAACCTGCTGCAGCTCAGCTTTTCTCTCAGGATCAGTTTCAGAGGCCGCCATGGTATCCGCCAATGCGGCATGTCTTTCGGCAAAAACAATGGCAGCATCACAGGCAATCTCCATGGCTTTTAATTCTTCGGCCTTATCGGTTGCCTCCTGGTCATTGAGATAATCGAGTGCAGCAAGGGTCTGGCGGATATCTTTCTTAAAATCGAGCATTCCCTTTTCATATATGATGCCATCGAGACTTGTATGGCCTGGGGCACGTTGTTCCATGAATTCGGTAAAGAGGCCCGCTCGATAAGCGTCCTGCCATTCTTCCGGCACCTGGCTAAAAACGCGATCGCGCATACTCTTCCCACGCCAGTAGGGAATGACCTCTTGTTCATATGTATGGATGTCGTCGTCTGATATGGCAAAACGCGTCATCTTGCGATCATTCAGAGTCCTGAGATCTTCCGCTGAATGGCAAGTCAACTCCGGAAACGTAGGGACGGCCTTGGGGAACGGGCCGCGCTCTCCCACGATGAGTTCGTCATCCCCGATATAAATCGTTTTTTTCTCGCAGAGATGTTTGAAGGTCAAAGCCCGCATGACCGGCATGGAATATCTACCGTAGTTTTCCTTATAAAACACCGTTTCCAGCAATGCCCGTTCAATGGAGATACAGGGTTCAGCGCTAAAGCTCTCATTGCGAAGTTTTTCAATACGCGGATTCATTATTCCTTTCATCCTCCTATATCGACCTTCAAACCAAAACCTTCCAACCGCTTTTTTACCCGGGAAAGGTCGTCCAAAGTAGGTGGTGGAATGTTTTTTGCCATGTAGATGGTATCGAGGTGAATGTACTTGTTCTCCTGATAACCATGATAGGGTAAGATATGCACGGTTTCGATTTCCGGCAAGATCCGGAGAAACATACCCATGAGATCGATATTTTTATCGTTGTCATTGATACCGGGAATCAAGGGAAAGCGAATTGTAACCCGGGCACCTGAACGTGCCAGGTATTTGAGGTTCGCCAGAATCAATGGATTCGAAACACCCGTGAAATGCCTGTGTTTCTCTGAATCCATAAATTTCAGATCATACAGGAACAGATCGGTTTCCATGGCAATCTGCTTGATAATTTCTAACTCAGCATATCCAGAAGTATCTACCGCACGATGAATTCCCGCCCGACCGCACAGTCTCAAACATTCGAAAAGGAAATCCGCTTGCATCAGGGGCTCACCACCAGAAAAAGTCACCCCGCCGCCGGACTGGTTGTAAAAGGGTATGTCACTTTTGACGATATCCATTATCGCCTCAGTTGAAACTATATTACCAATCAGTTCTCTTGCTTCTGCAGGACAAATTTCTGCGCAAGCACCGTCTGATTTGCATAGAACTCCATCCGTGATGATACCTTCGGGTGTGAGCGACAAGGCATCTTCCGGGCAGACAGACAGGCATTCACCGCAGCCAATGCATCGCCTTTTGCGATAAAGACTTTGCGGGTTCTCCCCAATACCCTCAGGATTGTGGCACCACCGGCAACAGAGGGGACACCCTTTCAGAAATACAGTCGTACGGATACCGGGGCCGTCATGAAGTGCATATTGCTTGACATCGAAAACAGTACCGGTTCCCAAGGGTTCGACTCCTGTAAATAAAAAGGCTCACCGGTTGGGTGAGCCTTTTCTGTTGATTGCAAGGACGTACCGTTAAGCAGCAACTTCCTCTTTGACCGCCACTGACATTTTATACAATATCGTCAAAATCAGGGCACCCATGCCATATACACCCAACGTGATCAGGATCTCCGGAATGGTAGGTGCATATTCGGTTACATGGTGCATTGGATTCGGTACAAATCCACCGGAAATCATTCCCAAGCCCTTGTCGATCCAGGTTCCCACAAAGACCGCAACGCAGGCCACGGTAAGTACACCCTCATGTTTACGTGTGATGGGATTTACCAGTAGAATAATGGCAATGACCATCAAGCCATACGATGTCCACATCCAGGGCACCAGTGAGCCCTTGCCCTGCAAACCCATAAACAGGTATTTGATGTGATCCATGTGCTCAGGGATATTGCTGTAAAAAGCCGTAAAGACTTCACACAAAAAGAAAAAGACATTGATGCAGATGGCATAGGCCACAATTTTGGCCAGGGATTGAATCTGTTCTCTTCCCGGGTCAAAATTGGTTACGCGACGAATGAACAGGCTGAGAAGAATCAACAATGCCGGTCCAGCGGCAAAGGCCGACGATAAAAATCGCGGAGCCAAAATGGCCGTCATCCAAAACCCTCTCCCGGGAAGCCCCGCGTAAAGGAAAGCCGTTACCGTATGAATGCTGACAGCCCAGGGAATCGACAGATAAATCAACGGTGTTACCCAGGCCTGATAGTGTGTTCCATTCCTTTCGGCCTCCAGGACATTCCAGCCGATAACAAGATTCAGGAACAGGTATCCCTGCAGAACGATAATATCCCAGAACAGGACGGAGCCGGGGCTCGGGTACAACAGTGTATTAAACACACGCATGGGCTGCCCAAGATCCACCAAGACAAATATAGTACACATGACAACCGCTGCAATCGCCAGGAACTCGCCAAGTACGGTGATCCTTCCAAACGCCTTGTAATCATGCAGGTAGTATGGCAGCACAACCATGACGCCCCCGGCGGCAACACCGACGAGAAAGGTAAAATTGGCTATATAAAAGCCCCAGGAAACATCCCTGCTCAGGCCGGTTATGCCCAGGCCAAAAGACAGTTGTTTCAGGTACACGAGAAAGCCGATGCCAATGACAACCAGCAAGAATGCCACCCATGCATAATATTTCTTGCTTCCTTTTATTGCTAATTCAAGCATAGTCACCTCATACGATATAGTAAATAGAGGGCTCTGTTCCGAGACCCTGTTTACGGCGAATGGTGTAGTTGGTTCTCAAGAGCTCCCTGATTTCTGACTCCGGTTCGTAAAGATCGCCAAAGACGATGGCCCCGTCGGAAGCCTCCACACAGGCCGGCTGTTTCCCAACGGCCAGGCGTTCAGCACAAAAATTACATTTTTCGACTACGCCTTTCATTCGGGTTGGAAAAGAGTTGTTGGTCTCCTCAATAAGTGGTCGAGGATCTCTGAAGTTAAAACTCCTCGAACCGTATGGACAGGCTGCCATACAGAAGCGGCAACCGATACACCGGTGAAAGTCCATCAGAACAATTCCGTCTGACTCTCTTTTAAATGTTGCCTGGGTCGGGCAAACCCGAACACAGGGTGGATTTTCACAATGGTTGCAGAGAGTCAGGAATGGCGTATGTTCGGTTCGTTCATCCTGAAACTTCTGAGCCAGATTTGGAAAGG
>JAOZSO010000514.1:0-2767 GCA_029939655.1 Desulfobacterales bacterium | reverse complement strand
CCGGCAGTGATGCCGCCAAAGCAGAGCTCGAGAAATACGCACCTTATGGAACCGCTGCTATTACACCGACCTGCCTGCGTAACCATCTGATGCTTGTCGAGATGAAAGAAGGTCGCGGTCCCATTATCATGGATACCGTGAGCGCCCTGGCGGAACTCGGCAAAACCATGGACAAGAAAGAGCTCAGACATCTTGAATCCGAAGCCTGGGAAGACTTTCTCGACATGACCTGTGGTCAGGCCAACCTGTGGTGTGCAACCAACACCGAGCCTGAAAAGAAAAACTCCGAAGTTATGCCCACCGAACCGTACCTGCTCGGTTCCCATTCCGGCTGTTGCGGCCTCTGGACCTCCGGTCCGGATCTTGACTGGGTCCCGGATGCATATAAAATCAAAGCAGATAACGGCAAGGTCTACAACCGTATGACCACGGTCAACGGTTTGTTTACTTCCGGTGACGGCGTGGGTTGTTCAGGCCATAAATTCTCTTCCGGCTCTCATGCCGAAGGACGGCTGGTTGCCAAGCAGATGGTCAGGTATGCCACAGACCATGGCGACTTTGCACCTGCCCTGGCTCAACCAGCTCAAGAGTTGGTCGACCTGGTGTACAAACCGGTCAGAACCTACCTGGACAACTACGAGTACACCACCATGGAGGATATCAACCCGGAATACGTGAAGCCCTCGGGTATGGCACTGAGGCTCATGAAAGCGACCCACGAATACGGTGCCGGAACCGCAACCTTCTACCAGACCACCAGCGCGAGTCTTGTGATCGCCCTGGAGCTGCTCCAGACCATGCGTGAAGATTGCCAAAAACTGGCCGCAGGCGACCTGCACGAGCTCATGAGATGTTGGGAAATCGATCACCGTATCTGGACAGTCGAGTCTCATCTGCGTCACATCCAGTACCGGAAAGAAACCCGCTACCCCGGTTTCTACTATCAGGCCGATTATCCTGGACAGGATGACGAGAACTGGTTTGCTTTCGTTAACTCCAAGTACGATCCGAAAGCAGGGACATGGGATATTTTCAAGAAAGACTATATAAAAATATTCACGGACTAATACCATGTTAGCTGTGAACTGAGTCGATACAATATGCCTCCAGGTGTCGTTAGACACCTGGAGGTTTTTGTTAAGGTCAAAACCACTCGACAACTTTTCTGTTTGGACGATATCCAAAATAGTCCCCAACGTTGCAAAAACCGGAGGGCTTCAGAGTCAAGGCGTCTAAGGGTGAAGTCGTAGTTTTTTACTTCGAACCCTTAGCAACACAGAATTTTGCCATGTTGTTTATGCAACCATGGGGTAGACTTGAAACGTGAAGCTCTAACCTGGAGCATTCCTATATTTCCAGGTTAGAGCTGCACATTTTATGTGGATATCGTCCAAGATATAATTTTTATTTAACACGTACGGATTTAAAAGCACGGAGGGATAGCATGACAGAAGACAAAGGAGCCCCTGCTAGTGAAAGTATCATGGTCGTGGGTGGCGGTATCAGTGGGCTGACCACAGCCATAGAGGCCGCCGAAGTGGGGTACGAAGTGTTTCTGGTCGAGAAAAATCCTTACCTAGGCGGAAGGGTATCGCAGCTGAATCAATATTTTCCCAAGCTGTGTCCACCTTCCTGCGGCCTGGAAATCAATTTCCGGCGGATCAAGGACAACCCCAAAATAAAGGTGTTTACTCTCGCTGAAGTAGAAAAAGTGACCGGTACCCCCGGAGACTACGATGTTTCCATCAAGTTGGCACCCCGTTATGTGAATGAAAACTGCACCTGTTGCGGTGACTGTGCAGCGGTCTGTGAAACAGAAATAGAGAGTGATTTTGATTTTGGCATGAGGCAGATCAAGGCGGCCTATCAGCCCTTTGAAATGGCGTTTCCTGCCCGGTATGTTCTGTCACCCCGGATCATCGGCACGGATGATGCCGTGCGGTGCAAAGAAGCTTGTAAGTACGATGCCATCGATCTTGAGATGGAAACCCATACAATGAATCTGAAGGTTGGTGCGCTGGTCTGGGCCACGGGATGGGAGCCGTACGATGCATCCAAGATCGACAATCTAGGCTTCGGTCAATATGAAAATGTGATTACCAACATGATGCTGGAGCGGCTGGCCTCTCCCAACGGACCCACAAAAGGAACGATTCAACGCCCGTCCGACAATAAAGATATTGAGAGCATCGCCTTTGTTCAATGCGCCGGGTCAAGGGATGAAAATCATCTTCCTTATTGTTCATATGTATGTTGCATGGCTTCCCTCAAGCATGCCACCTATATCCGGGAAAGATATCCGGATGCCAAGATTTACATCTTTTACATTGATCTCAGGGCTCCGGGATCCCGGTATGAAAAATTTTACAAGCGCATAAAAGAAGATGAAAATGTTTTTTTTATCAAGGGCAAAGTTGCCGAGGTCAATGAAGACCCGGAAACCAGAAACATCACCGTGGTTGCAGAGAATGCGGTAACCGGTGAAAAGATTCACCAAACCGTTGAGATGGCGGTTCTGGCAACCGGCATGCAACCGACGGCGGCCAATGCAAAGCTTCCTGCCGAGTTAACATACACCGAAGACGGATTTATCATCAATGACTTCGAAAAAGGCGGCATGTTTGCAGCCGGTTGTGCCAATAAACCGGCGGACGTTGTTTCATCGAATCAGAATGCAACCGGAATGGCTTTGAAAGCGATTCAAACGTTGGTGAACAGGTAGGAGGGTATCCATGGATAAAAAGTATGGTGTGTATATATGTGAAGG
>JAOZSO010000513.1:755-2768 GCA_029939655.1 Desulfobacterales bacterium | reverse complement strand
GGGAAATCCCACCAGCAATGATATGGATGTTGCTGCGCGAAAATGGATATAGGTATCATTGCTTTTGGATAGATCCTGCAGGGTTTGTCGCGTATTTTCGAAAAAATTCTTCAGATCCGTCTCTATCGTCTGCCGGCTTCCAGACAATCGTATGCGTTCCTTTTCGACGACGATTTCTACATCTGCTTTTCCTTTTTCATTGATCAGAAGGTAGTCATAGCTGCCGAGCTTTCGTTTCAATCTTTTATGGTCCCGGGCGTTTTCTATTTTCGAGAGATGATACGTCTTGATCAGTTTTTGATTCAGGTTGCGGAAGGTTTCGGCTGGATACAGGGTATAATGATAATAAAAGTCGTTGAAGTGTATGCCCGGGGCATTCGACAATAGAAGATTGTCCCTGATGTTGAGATAGAGACCGGCGTTCATCTGGGTCGACCAGAGAATGGCTAACAGCGAAATCGCCAGAAAATGCAGCAACAGTGTCAACCGGGAACCTCTTCCCAGGTCGTTCGGGCTTAGCACTATATAAAGCGTGACCACAACAGCGGGAATGAGGATGGCATGCAGGGTCGGCATGAGTACGAAGCCATGCCGGTTAAGGGCTGTGATCGACACTGCCCACAGCCCGAGAAAGACAAATAGAAAACCCTTTTTCAAGCGGCACGGGTATTTCCAGGCCCAGGCACACGCCAGGGATACCAGTGAAATGCCCACCCCGATAGTGAGGGTAAAAAAGAGCCCGCCATTGAAGGCGGAGGTTACCATTTTGAGTGTCGGTAAAATCTTTTGGTTGGGAACTGTGAGGTAGCCGGCCTGGGCAACCCAGAACATTTTCTCATGAAGCGCCAGGTTGCTGATGAATACCTGCACCGTTGCAATTATCTGTGCCATCAAAAGGCCGGTACCGACGGATATGGATGCTGGAAACCGTGTTTTCAATGTGTGGGATCCTTATGGCTATGTTGTAAGCCATAGGCTGTAGGCTATAGACTATCAGGCTGTTAGGCGTTTGATAGCTTACAGCCTATAGCCTACACATAATGCCATTAACTTAAGCCGTTGTTACTTTTAGAAGGGTCTTTTCGGGGTCGAAATCGCAATCGCTATCGGGATCGAGAAGATTGGCATTGCTATATTTGTCGATTTCGATAGCGATCCCGATAGCGATTGCGATGGGTTCTCCCAACATGGAATCCCCTTAAGTTAACGATATTGAGCCTAAACCCCTAAATAAGCCTCCCAGTATCCTATCTGGATATGCGTAAGGCTCATGGCAATGCACTATACCACATAAAACAACCTTTGAGCAAATACCAATCTTTTCTTGTCTATTCAGAGAAATTGGGGTATAAAAATCGTTTTGTTAAAGAATAGCTATAAGCCATAAGCAGTAAGCTATTTGCGGCTTATAGCCTGAAGCTTAATGCTTACAGCTTAAACAAGAGGATATCATGAAAATTATCGTAGCAGGTACAGGGTATGTCGGGCTTGTCCATGCGGCTGTCTGTTCGGAGTTCGGTCATGAAGTAATTGCCTATGACAATGATGAAAAGAAAATCGAGGCATTCTCCAGCGGGGAGACGGACCGAATCGTTCAATACGTCAATGAGCCCGGATTGGCCGACAGTATCCGAAAAGTTCATGGAAAACACCTTTTCTTTTCTACGGCCCTGGCGGACATTATTGAGGGCACGGATGTCATTTTTCTGTGTCTGCCTACGCCCCCCAATCTGGATGGTTCCACCAACCTGACCTATTATGATGCCGCCCTTGAAGACATAGCAAAGAACCTGCACAGACGAAAAGACCTGAGACGGGTGGTGATCGTCAACAAAAGCACCGTGCCTATCGGTACGGCAAGCCATCTGAAATCGGTTCTGGATCGCCACAAGGTCGAAAATTTTGGTGTGGCCTCCAATCCTGAGTTTCTTGCCGAAGGGACAGCGGTGCCTGAGGCCAGAAAACCGGATAGAATCATCGTGGGATGTAATGATGATGAAGACTTTATCATCC
>JAOZSO010000513.1:0-745 GCA_029939655.1 Desulfobacterales bacterium | reverse complement strand
CCAAATATATCGAGACATCCCCGGAAACGGCCGAAGCCATCAAGTATGTGGCCAATACCATGCTCTTGACCTATATATCGTTCTGGAACGGTGTGGGTGCGAAACTGGGTGAGAAGATACCGAATATAAAGATCGACGACCTGCGGCTTGGCGTAACGGCGGACAAACGCATCAGCACCTGGGGCTCGTTTGTCAGTAACGGCGCAGGTGGAAGCTGCTTTGGCAAGGATATCGCTTCCCTGATATATCAATTGAGGCAGGTCAATGTCGACACAAAAATGCTGGAGGCTTCCTTTGAGGTCAATGAAAACCAGAAAGTGTATCTGGTGGATCGTGCCATCACCGAAAACGATTTTCAGTTCAATAACAAAACCATTGCCGTACTGGGACTGGCCTTCAAGAAAAACACCAATGACATGCGTGACGCATCATCCATCAAGGCCATAGAACGCTTGCTGGGGAAAGGTGTTTCGTCCATAAGGGCCTACGATCCCCTGGCCAACGATGCAGCCAGACTGGAATTTGATCCTTCCAGAAATGTGTTGTTTGAAAAAATTCAGTATGTTGACTCGGCCAGGTCGGCCATCGAAGGATCAGATGCCCTGTTTATTTCCTCGGACTGCGAAGAATTCCGGGGGCTTTCCCGGACCATTGAAGAGTCGGTGGCTCCGCCGTATCTCATACTGGATGGCAGACGCATGATTCCGGATTTTGAATCCATGGTGAAAAAAGGGTATGCTTACTT
>JAOZSO010000512.1:0-2792 GCA_029939655.1 Desulfobacterales bacterium | reverse complement strand
AAAAAAAGGCTCTGCAGGAACTGCAGAGCCTTTGTCATAAACAAACACGGTCAATCGATTGTTATCCGAGCAGATTATACACACCCGGTTGGTTTCGGAAGACCGGCCATCTTACATGCTCCCTTGCCAGGTCCTGACGGGAAGAGCTCATAGATGTGTTTCAGTTTGAATCCGGTCACTTTTGAAAGAACACGAACCATTGGGGCAATTCCGTTTTTCTCATAGTACTCTCTGAGAACAGTAATGACCTTCTGGTGTTCATCATTCAATTCTTCGATACCTTCTTCTTTCTTTACCAGCTGAACCCATTCTTGACTCCAGTTTTCATAGGAATCGATGAATCCATCTTCGTCAACACCAAATGTTTTACCCATAAATTCTACGTCCGGCATTTAACAACCCTCCTTTATTTGATAATAGATTTTCTTTTGCCAGGTTTTTTCCCGACCTTAATATTTTTAGAAAGAATATAAATAAATGATAAGCGAATCATTGTCAACACGAAAAATGGGCTATCCTGAAAAACAGGTTGGACGTACATCTTCGTCTAATACTCTCTGGGTGTCTGGTTGATCTGGTCCAGTGTAAACACGGGACCGTCCTTGCACACCAGTTCTTTGCCGATACCGCATCGGCCACACATGCCAAACCCACATTTCATTCGATTTTCCAGGGACATGATGATGTGGTCATGGGCATAGCCTAGCTTTTCGAGCACGGGCAGCGTAAATTTAATCATGACCGGCGGACCACAGACAATTGCGTAGGTATCGTCATCGCCCTGGGGTGCTTTCTGTTCCGTCACCGGAGGTGTGAAGCCCACATTGTATTCCCACCCCTCGGCAGGGGCATCGATGGTGAGGTGCATGTTGATGTCATCTCGTTTTTCCCATTCGATCAGTTCGTCCTTGTACAGCAGCATTCCAGGTGTCCTGGCACCGTAAACGACATCGATATTTCCGAATTTCGATCGGTTCTCAGGATTCAGCATGGTGACGATGGAAGAGCGAAGGGTTGTAAATGCAAAACCGCCACCGACAATAAGAATATTTTTTCCTTCCAAAAGGTCCCAGGGATACCAGTTTCCCAGGGGACCGCGAAGGCCCATGATGTCCCCGACCTTCATGTTGTGAAGATGCGATGTCACCACACCGGCTTTAAATACAGTGAATTTTACAAAACCCTTTTCAACCGGCGAAGAAGCGATACCGATGGGGATTTCCCCGATACCTGCCACGGAAAGTTCCGCAAACTGGCCGGCGTTATAGGAAAATTTTTCCTCATCACCGTCATTCAAAAAAATAAACTTGAATGTTTTCAGACTTTTATCTTCGGTTGCAACGGTTATGTCATCGATGCGAACCGGATAAGGTACATATGGATTTTGCACGTGTTCCTCCATCTATTCGTATTATTCCTGTACTGCGCAGACCCGTTCATCCGCTTTATAATCATTCATCAAAGCACAAACCCTTCGAATGTCGATGTTGACAGGGCACTGGTTGACACACCGGCCGCATCCGACACACATGATGCCCTGGTCGTATTTGTCTACAAAATATTTCAATTTATGCATAAACCGCTGTCGGACCCGCTGAAGTTTGGTGCCCCGGGGGTTATGTCCGGTGGTATGAAGGGTAAAAAGCGGGAACATACAGCTGTCCCAGTTCTTGAAGCGTCTCCCGGAATTGCCGTGAACTTCATCCTGAAGATCGAAACACCAGCAGGTGGGACAGGTGTAGGTACATGTTCCGCAGTTGAGACAGGCAAATGAAACCTCTTCCCAGAAAGGAGCCCCATGCAGATCCAGGAGGTCCTGATCTTTCAGGTTGTTGGTTGCGACGGTGGACGTGATTTTGTCTTCCGCTGCTTCCTTTTTCGAGTCGAAAAGGGTTGTGTCTTCATCAACCGTTTCCCAACCGGCGGCTTCGAGGAACTTCTGCCCTTTTTCGGTCAAAATCTTGGCCAGGTATTTTTCTCCTTCATCGGCCAGGAGCAGGTCCAGGCCCTCCTCATGATAGGGTCCGCATCCTACGGAGGTACAGAAACAGGTGCTTTTGGGGTTGTCACAGGCCAGGCCGATGAATGTGGTGGTTGCCAATGTCTTGACCCAGTAGGGGTCTTTGTACTCGGGTGTGTCGAAATTGAGGTTCACCAGGGTCACGGCCTTGGCATCACAGGGTCGAATACCCAGAACCGCCCGGGGAGACTCATCCGCCTCAATGGCTTTCATGACATGGTGATCCTCCTCGCGCGAATCAAGGGAATATTCAACAATGGCTTCGGATTGCGGAAAAAGAAGTGATTTGGGTGATAAACGCGTGTTCAGAAACGAAAAATCAGGTTGTTCACCCTTTTTAAGCTCCTTGAAACTATAATAGGTATCTTCCTTGACCGGTCCTAACAATCGGAAGGATTTTCTCAGCGCATTCAATCCTTCTACCCACTGTTTTTTATCGATTTTCACTAATTTCATAATCAGTTGCCTTATATATGGTAATTTGTGTTTTGTGTTTTGTAATGTTGTCAAGTTCTGGAGTTCACATTGGAATCATGCTCCAGACACCAAACACCAAAAACTAAATACCAAATACCAATCACTTTATAAAATCATCCGGATCATCCGGCCGGTATGTATCGAGGGGGGGCCTTTCGTCGAGGCTCATCCCGGCTTCCCAACCGTACTGTTCGAAACAGTCTTTTTCCAATTTTTTGGTAAACACCCGCATGTTGATCCCCACCGGGCAGGCACGTTCGCATGCCCCGCAGTCGGTACACCTTCCGGCACAGTG
>JAOZSO010000080.1:0-10585 GCA_029939655.1 Desulfobacterales bacterium | reverse complement strand
CTGCTCAGCCTTGTTTTCATCCTTTTTATACTTTCAGGATGCGGTATATTTCTGAAGGCACCGGATGTTACTTCAACAACATCCCTGAAAAAACTGAAGGTTTCTCATTATCCTGAGTTTTCAGACGATCACGCATACAAAGACCTGGGTGTCAGTATTGAACAAAGCCTGGACTATTTGCACAGAATCCCGGCAGACCGTGAATTTTCCTTTGGAAAAGATATCTTCACAGCAGCACACCTCATCGCTTCTCATGAACTTTTTTTGAATTTTCTTCATAAGAATCCTTCCCGGAATGAACTCAACCGGTTTATTGCCTCAAACTATACGGTATATCAATCTGTTGGGAGCAACCGTAAAAGAGACGTTCTTTTTACCGGATATTACGAACCAACTATTTTGGGAAGCCTCACATCAAACGAAGACTATCGGTTCCCTGCATATGCCACCCCCTCGGACTTGATAGCCGTCGACCTGTCTCTTTTCTCGGAACGCTTTGCCGGTGAAAAAATTGTCGGAAGGTATACCGGCAATACCATCGTTCCGTACTATGAACGAAAGGAGATCAGTGAGCTCGAAGCTTTTTCAGAGGCCAGTGAAATCCTTGCCTGGGTAAAAGATCCTGTCGATTTGTTTTTCCTCCAGATTCAAGGGTCCGGCAGAATCCTGCTGCCCGATGGTGAACAAATAAATCTTCACTACCACACCACCAACGGGCATCCATATCGCAGCATCGGAAAACTGCTCATCGATGAAGAAAAAATCACCCGGGAAGAGATGTCGATGCAAAAAATCCGCTCCTATCTTCATGCAAATCCGGACGAAATGAATCGGATTTTAAACCATAATCCAAGCTATGTGTTTTTCAAGTTGGAAAAAGAAGGACCCATCGGATACCTGCAGGTACCGTTGACCGCCGAAAGATCCCTTGCCCTGGATCGTCGCATCTTTCCACCTGCCGCCATTGTCTATATTGAAACATCCAGACCGGTTGTGGACAGGGAAGGACGAATCGAGACATGGGAAGCGTTTAAAGGGTTTGTCCTCAACCAGGATACCGGCGGTGCCATCCGGGGACCTGGCCGGGCCGATCTTTTTTGGGGAAACAGTCCCTATGCAGAACTTGCGGCCGGACACATGCAGCATACCGGAACCATCTATTTTCTTATCCTGAAGCTGGAAGGCGCATAATAGTTGACACATTGGCTGTTTATACTATATCTCATGAAAGAAATTTGCCTGAAATAAAGTACGCTTGTTTTATTAAATTTAAATGAAACAATCCCTTTCGCGAGCCCTAAGAACGGCAGGAAACACGTACTAAATATTTTCGGGTAGTTAGGAGATTATATGTTTGGTATTGGAATGCCGGAAATGCTGTTGATTCTGGCTGTTGCGCTCATTGTTATCGGCCCGAAAAAACTTCCTGATCTTGCCAAATCCCTTGGCCGGGCCATGGGTGAGTTTAAAAAAGCCACCAGTGAAATTAAGGAGTCCATCGGCGTGGATGCCGACCTTAAGGAGGTCAAGGAGACCTTCACGGACATTCAGAAAGATATTAAAGGGACCGTCAGCTTCGACAATATCGATGAATACCAGCCGGACCCAGACAAGCCCATAGACAGCGCAACCAGCGCATCCCCTGACGTCCAAAAGGTAGAGACAGCAGACAGCGACGAAGCGCTCGGGGACCTGAAGCAGGCATTTGATCACATGAATCATAAGGATGCCGATCCTCCCACTGATACCACTTCAGAAGCAGATGAATCCGGAACCAGCCCTGACGCGATGAAAGAGGAATCCAACCGCGATGAAAGAGGATGATAAACGCCCTTTTGCCAGCCATCTGGAAGAACTGAGAAACCGCCTTATCAAATCTTTTATTGCCGTCGGGGTGGGCTTTGCAGTCTGTTACGGCTTCAAGGAAAAGCTGTTCCAAATACTGACGGCGCCCTTGATTTCGGTGATGAAACCCGGTGAAACCCTCATTTATACCAACCTTCCGGAAGCCTTCTTTACCTTCCTGAAGTCAGCACTTCTGTCCGGAATCTTACTGGCATCTCCCATCATTATCTACCAATTCTGGATGTTTACGGCACCAGGGCTGTATCAGAAGGAAAAACGCCTTCTGCTTCCGGTTGTCTTTTTGTCATCGGCTTTTTTTATCGGGGGGGCTTTGTTCGGATACTATGTCGTCTTTCCCTGGGGATTTAAATTTTTTCTGGGATTTGCCTCCGAAACCATCCGGCCACTGCCTTCCATGAAGGAATACCTCAGCTTTTCATCCAAGTTGCTTCTGGCGTTTGGACTGGTGTTCGAACTGCCCCTCGTCATTACATTTCTGGCAAAACTTGGGCTGGTATCGGTCGAATTTTTAAAGAAAAACAGAAAATATGCACTACTCCTTTTTTTTGCCGGCGCCGCCATACTGACCCCACCGGATGTTGTGACACAAGTCATGATGGCGTTACCCTTGATGGTACTCTATGAAGTCAGTATCATCGGTGCGCGGATCTTTGGAAAAAAGAAATCGGCAGAGGATATTGAGACCGATGTTAAAGAGTCGGAAGCCTAACCCAAAGTATGGATAACCTCGCAATAGTATTGCCTGATAAAAACTTCTTTGATATTGTTCAAAAATACCAGCCTTGTTTAACCATAAAGCGTCATTGTGATTCCATGCCAGACCTTCAGAAATTAAAGAAGTTTGATTTTGAAGAAGTTACCGACATACCCAAGGCAAGAGGTTGTGACCATTAAAGATATAAAACAAGCTATCATTGCCGGTGAAAACGAACATGCCGTGGCAATCGCTAACACGCTTATCAACAGGGGTGTTACGCCTGCAGAGATTATTATCAATGGCGTTACAAAGGCGATGGAGTATCTGGACAAAAAATGCACGATTCAGGATTTCTGTCTTTTAGAGCTGATGTTAGCAGGAAGGGCTGCCATGGATGTTATCGACCATCTTTGTGCTGAAGGAATAATCAACGACGGTGCATCGCTCGATTCTAACCCGTTTTCGAGACAAAAGATCATCTTAGGGACTATTAAAGGGGATATACATGAGATAGGGAAAAATATTTTTTCAATGGTTATGAAATCCTATGGATATAACGTTATCGATATGGGAAAAGACGTTGATTCTGCTGATCTTGTCATGGGCGCCATTGACCATAAAGCCGATTTTATTGCGGTATCGAGTTTGATCACCACCACTATCCCCCATGTTAGAGAGATCAGAAAAGATGCAGCGGATCGGGGGGGGGATCATACAGTGAAGATTATTGCCGGCGGAGCCGCGCTCAGACAGTCAAGTGCGGAATATCTCAATGTGGACTATGTGGCCGATACCGTCTTTGACGGCCTTCATTATATAAGAAGTATTTGAATCATGAAATCTATCGATCGTATAACGTCCGCCATTCGTTTTGAAAAAACAGACAGGGTGCCTGTTTTTTCGCACATTTTTGGATATGCTTCCAGAATAAATCATGTCCCTTTAAAAGACTATTTAAACAGCGGAGAATTGCTGGCCGTTTGTCAATTAGAAGCACGGAAGCGATTTGGCTATGATGGTGTGACCGCATTTGCAGATAATTCTCTTGAAGCTGAAGCGATCGGCTCAAAAATATCTTACAGGGATGATGCCTACCCGCACATTGATGAATACTGTCTAACCAATATTCATGATTGGAAATATCTTTCGATACCCGATCCTGAAAAAGATGGAAGAATGCCCGTCATCATAAAGGCATGCAGAATCCTAAAAGATGAAGTGGGTACAGAGACAGCCGTTGTCGGGACAGTTCAGGGGCCGATGACGTTAGCCGGACAACTTCTGGGATTGGAAAAACTTATTTATTGCATCGTTGACCATCCCAAAGAATTTTGGAATTTATTGAATTTCACCACGCAGGTAATGATTATCTTTGGCAAGGCCTTAATCAATGCAGGGGCTCAAGTCATACATGTTTTCGACCCGTCCTCCTCTTGCTCGGTCATAAACAGGACTGTTTTCAGTGAATACATCCTCCCGCATTTAAAACAGGCCTTCAATGAATATAAAGATTGTGAAGATCCCATCTGCTGGTTAAACATCACCGGCCAGACCGAACCTATTCTGGATCTTTTTCCTGCAACAGGCGCGGATCTGTTTAATATCGATTATCTTGTTCCCATTTCCGTCGCAATGGAAAAATTACCTCACCATTGTATCAACGGAAATATCAAACCATTCAGTTTTGTTTCCGGTGAAGAAAAGATGATCCAGAGGGAAGCAAAAGAACTTATGATGGAAACCCAATTTAGGGGAGGCTTTATCCTGAGCCCTGGCTGTGAGATCCCTTTAGAATCCAAAGGTTGCAATATTGAAGCTATGGTGAAAGCCGTTAAGAGCTGATAGAGGTTAAAATCGCTTGCACAATTTAATTTTATAAAATGAGACCTTCCGGGGAAAAAATACTACAGTCAAAAAAGCACCCAAGAGATGACAGGAAAGAACTGGGTTTTGACTCACATCATCAAACCAAATTTGAAATCCTCTCCGCCCTGATCAAGATCGGCACTGCCATCGGCTTCATGCCCATTGAGCTTAAAACCTCCTTACAGTTTTTTGTAGAAGAAACCAAAAAGCTTTTTGATGCTTATGGTTGCGCGATTTTTTCATTGAATGAAAGTATGAACTTTGACCTGGTTTATGCAGGCCAAACGGATATGGGAAAGCAGCTATTCACGTCTTGTAAGCCAAATGAATGTATCGTTATCAGGGATGAACTGCCCTTTATACTCAAGAATACAAAGAGGAAAGATAAAAGATGCAGGGGATTTGAGTTTGATGGAAAGGTGAAATCTTATGCATGCCTACCCATCTCAACAGGCAAGAAACTGGTTGGTATACTGACAATTTGCAGTTCGAGAAAACATGCTTTTCCCCAGGATCATCTGGAGATGATGTTATCTGTAGCCACCATGGCAGCCTCTGTCATTCAACGGGCACAAATGTTCCATAAAATCGAGGAGGAAAAGAGACGTATAGAAAGGGCCAATAAGGAGATCAATAAATTAAATACGGATTTAGAAACAAAAATTGAAGATTTGGAGGAGGCTCAAAATCAGATTATTCAGACAGAGAAACTGGCTGTGGCCGGTAGACTGGCGGCAGGGGTTGCCCATGAGGTGAATAATCCCATCGGGATTATCATCAACAGGATAGAGTGCCTCCAATCAGAAGCCCAAGAAAAAGGCGTCTCCGATGATCTGATAAAGGATTTAGGCACCATAGGCAAGTATGCCCTCAGGATTTCAAAGATCGTGGAAGACCTCTCCATATTCTCCAGAACCACTTATTCTGAACCCGATTTTACCAAAATCGATATCAATGATATCATGATAGATGTATGCTTCCTTGTGGAACAAAAAATAAGGAAAAAGAAGATACGGCTTATAAAAAAACTATCTCCCGAAAGTCTCTTTGTTATGGGAGATTCGGGCAGGCTGGAACAGGTCTTCATCAATATTATAGAGAATGCCATTCACGCGATTTCAGGTAACGGATCGATAATCGTTTCAACGAAAAAAGAAAATAAATTTATTCAGACCAAGATTTCCGATTCTGGAACCGGCATTTTGCATGAGCATCTCAATAAGATCTACGATCCTTTCTTTACCACCAAAGAGGTGGGAAAAGGGACCGGTTTGGGCCTGCCAATCAGCCATGCTATTGTTAAAGATCACAATGCCTCCATCGGTGTTAACAGCCGGATCAACAAGGGCACGACTTTCACCATCACCTTTCCAAAAGCCTCTGAACTCAATAATGAATAGCCATGACAGTCCATAAAGAAAAAATATTGATCATCGACGATGAAGCGGAAATGCTGGATAATTGCAGTCGTATCCTGAAACGGTCCGGTTACGACTGCTCGCTGCTGCAGGAAAGCGAGAATCTTACCCGGGTCCTTAAAGAGGATCTCCCGGACCTTATATTGACGGATCTGCGGATGCCCAAAAAAGATGGCATGAGTGTTCTCAAGGAGGCAAAAGCAATAGATCCGGACATCCTTGTACTCATGTTTACGGCCTATGGTACAATCGAATCCGCTTTAGAGGCCTGTAAACTGGGTGCCTTCGATTACATCCAAAAGCCCTTTTCAGCAGAACAGTTACGCATTGCCGTCAACCGGGGAATCAAGCAAAAGAGACTATCAGACGAAAATAAATACCTGCGCTCTCAGCTTAAAAAAGCATACGGCTTCAGTAAAATCATCGGTAAAAGCACATCACTCCAAGAGGTCTTAATGCTCGTAAGAAAGGTATCCAATACAGACGCGAATATTCTGATTCGGGGTGATAGCGGGACAGGCAAGGAACTGATAGCAAGAAGCATTCACACAAACAGTGAGCGCCGTAATCGACCCTTTGTACCTGTGGACTGCGCTTCGCTTCCCGAGAATCTGTTGGAAAGTGAGCTTTTTGGTCACGAGAAAGGCGCCTTTACAGGTGCCCACGTTACACGTCCGGGGATATTCGAATACGCCAATGGCGGAACCCTGTTTTTAGATGAAATTGGAGAGTTAAACATCACGCTTCAGTCCAAGCTGCTTAGGGTGCTACAGGAGCGCCAGGTCAGACGTGTGGGCGGAAAAAGGCTTTTAAATGTGGATGTGCGGTTCATTGCGGCCACCAATCAGAACCTGGAGAATGCCATACAGGAAAACAGATTCCGGGAAGACCTCTTTTATCGCGTCAATGTCATTACCATACCCTTGCCATCCCTGAAAAAGAGAAAAGACGATATACCCCTTCTTGCGAATCATTTCCTAAAACACTTCAGCAAGGGCAGTATGAATAAGGTAAATGGGATTTCCAAAAAGGCCATGGAGTTTATGGAAAGGTACCACTGGCCGGGCAATGTGAGGGAGCTTCAGAATGTTATAGAGAGGGCCGTCTCCCTTACAGATTCCAAAATGATTGTCCCGGAGGATCTTCCTGAACAGTTAAGGCTGATCAAGGATCCCGATGCTTTCGTATATTCGATCGGGTCAACTTATAAAAAAGTGAAAAAAGACTGGGTGGATCTCTTTGAGAAAAAATATCTATCCGCCCTTCTAAATCGGCACAATGGCAACATATCAAAGGCCGCCCTGGAAGCCCAGATCAACCGCAAGACCATACATCGCCTACTCAAACGGCACAGACTTACAAAAGACCAGCCCGGATAGAGACTGTGACGCAAATGTCCCAAGCGACACCGTTCTGTCCCACTCTTTTTCAGCAATTATTTCAAATTGTTATAGGGTATTCCTTTTGCATGGGACAAGAATGCCCCGTTTTATTTTCTTCCATTCCCATGCCATTGTTTTTTAACCCGGTCGTTTTTTTATTAACCATTTGAAATTATATCTTTTTCTTGACCTTGAGTGCTGTATAGGTCTAAAGAGTTCGTCGGCACGATCATTGCATTTATGGATACTTGCTATTCTTTTTTGCTCTTCCTTCCATCCACCGAAATGCTCGGCCTGCTGCCAAGCAAGGGCGGCGTGTAATCAACGCGAGGCATAAGCGAAATAAAAGGGAGGAAGTTTCATCAGGGGTTATTGCGATGCCTGAGACAAAATCCATACTGTTTGCCATTTCGGATGAGGGTTTGAAGGGACAGGTGCTGGCTGTATTAAACGGCATCGCGACCTATTCTCTCACATGGGTCGGGGACAGCGGAGATCTGCTCCTCAAAATATTGGATAAAGACATCGATCTGGCCATCATCGATGAGAACCTTGCCGGCATGGCCGGGTCTAAACTCATCAAGATCATTAAAAAAAGCAGGCCCAGAATCCCTTTGATCATCATATCCTCCGGTAATTCAAAGGAGGAATTCGCCAAGGTGCTGGAACAGGGGGTTTTTTACTTTATTATCACACCCATCAACGCTGAGGAATTAGGTCAGGCCGTTGAGAGTGCCCTGAAAGTAAATCTTTAGGTCGTTAAACAGGAGCGAACGATTTGGACGAAAGACTTTCAAAAAGACCTGAAACACGGTCAAGGCAGGCGAGGCTTTTATTTATACTGATTCTTGTACTGGCCGTTTTGTATTCACTTGTTGGGCTGGCGACCGAATCCAGCCAACCAACCAAATCCAGCCAACCAACCGAATCCAACCAACCGACCGAATTCAGCCAGCCAATCGAATTCAGTCACAAAACACATATCGAAAAGGGCGAGGTTTCGTGTGAATTCTGTCATATCTATGCTCGCCGTTCGATCAACTCCGGTGCTCCCGTCATGGCGAGCTGTTTTGGATGTCATAGTGTGATTGCCGGTTCCGATGAAGACCCGCAAAAAGCCATTAAAAATCAGGATGCCATTAAAAAACTGTTGGAATTCAAACCAAAGAAAGAGTCAATTCCCTGGAAAAAAATTCATGATTTGCCTGATTTTGTTCACTTTTCTCATAAGCGTCATATTCAAATCGGCTTTGACTGCACGGAATGCCACGGGGAAATTGGTCAGCAGGACGTTTTATCCATGCAGACCATGATTACGGATTTAAGCATGGGGTGGTGCATGACATGCCATATTGAGGGTCGACAGACAGTTGACGGCAAAATTGCCGGTCCGGTTCGAAAAACCAGGGGCGGAACAATTATTACGCAGACAGCGGCACAACCGCCGGACGGAACTGTAATAGGATCAAAAGACTGCTACACTTGTCATAAGTAATAAGGAACAGGGATGAAAAATAGCATTAGCCGCAGAAATTTCCTAAAAATGTCCGCACTGGGCGGAGCAACAATGGTTGCTGCCGGGTGCTCCGATCCCATCGAAAAACTGATTCCATTGCAGGTACCTCCCTATGACTATGTGTCCGGTGTTTCCACCCATTTTGCCACGACTTGCCTGGAATGCTCTGCCGCTTGCGGATTAATCGTAAGAACACGTGAAGGAAGAGCCATTAAAGCCGAAGGAAACTCCCGACATCCAATAAATGAAGGACGAATTTGTCTGCAGGGGCAGTCCGCCCTCCAGGGACTTTACAGCCCGGCAAGGGCGGCCGGGCCGATGGCTGTTACTAACGAAAAGCGGCGGGGTGTTAGCTGGAAGGAAGGAAAACAACAACTGGTGGATAAGCTGCAAGAGCTGAAAAGCAAAGAGGGTGGTATCCTTTATATCGGTCCTCCCCGAAGCGGCAGCTTCCCTGAGATGCTGAACGACTGGATTGAAGGCATGGGCGGCGGAACATCTCTGGAATTTGATTTAACGCCGGTGAACAGCTTAAAAACAGCCAACCGTATCGTGTTTGGCAAAGACGAAATTCCTCATTTTGCGATTGATAAAGCCGAACTGTTGATCAATTTTGGGGCTGATTTTCTGGAAAGCTGGCTGAATCCCATTCAGATGACCAAAAACTATACCAGAATGCATCGTTATCAAAATGGAAAAAAAGGCACATATATTCATATTGCGCCTCACATATCTTTGACCGGTACCAATGCCGACGAATGGCTCTCCTGTCCGGTGGGCTTTGAAACTTCCATTGCGTTGGCTCTCAGCCGTATTCTACTTAAACGGGCCGGACATCTCTCTATCGATGAGAAACAACACCTCCAGACGTTTCTCAATGGTTTTTCCGAAGAGAAAATAGAACAACAAAGTGGGCTGGCCGCCGGCACACTCATACGGTTGGCCGATGCGTTCGGGCAAAACGGACGCAGTCTGGCGATAGCTGGAGGAAACTGCAATGCCGGCATAGATGCCACCCGGTTACAAATCGCCGTCAATATTCTCAACTATGTGGCGGGTAATATGGGGAATACCGTTGTTTTCGGCGCAGAGTACCGCGTGGGCGGCAATAATATGACGGATTTGGAAGCGGCTGTCACAGCCATGAAAAATGCCCGCTATCAACTGGTAATTATCGAGAATGTTAACCCGGTATTTACGCTTCCCGAAAATTCGGGTTTCAAAGATGCCTTGGCAACAGTTCCATTTGTCGTTTCTCTGTCTACGGAGAATGATGAAACCTCCGAACTTGCCGATTTGCATCTGCCGACGGCTCATTTTCTAGAGAGCTGGGGCGACGCCCGACCCAGAAACGGTGTTTTTTCCCTGCAGCAACCGGTCATGGCGCAAGTACCGGCATTTGACACCGTGGAAGTCGGCTCCTTGATGCTTGAACTGGCCCGGTTGGTCGGTAACGACGGTTTTGAAGCACCGAATTACCGCAGTTATATCAAAGGTTCGTGGAAAATTCTGCATCAAAAACTCGACATCTCTCTGCCGTTTACGCAATTCTGGAAGCAATCGCTGCAAAAGGGTGGACACTATGAAGACTTCAAGCCGTCAAACATTGCTCTTAACAGCGATGTCTATGCGGTTGCGTTTTCAGCCCCGCAGAAAAAAACCAATGGACTCAGCCTGTTGGCCGTTAATTCGAATCTGCATAATGCCAATGCCAAAGGCGGTAACAGATCGTGGCTGATGGAAATACCTCATCCCGTTACCCAGGTTGTCTGGGATTCCTGGGTTGAACTTCATCCCGATACAGCCGTCAAGCTAGGGATACGACACGGCGACCTGGTCG
>JAOZSO010000511.1:0-2803 GCA_029939655.1 Desulfobacterales bacterium | reverse complement strand
AGGATAGTTTTCAAGAAGGGAGGTAAAAATGGAAGTGGTCAAATCTATAAAAAGAAATGTTCTGCTGAACCCGGGTCCGGCAACCACCAGTGACGCCGTTAAATACGCTCAGGTTGTTCCTGACATCTGTCCCAGGGAACAGGAATTCGTGGACATCATGACCGATGTTCGTAAAGACCTTGTGAAGGTGGTTCATGGAGATCCGGAAAAATATAGTGCGATAATATTTACGGGTTCCGGTACCATCATCCAGGATGTCCTCGTGAACTCACTGGTTCCCGAAGGTAAAAAGATATGCGTGGTCAACAATGGGGCATACTCGGCCAGGATGGTGGAGATTGCAAAATATTACCATATCCCCTGTGTCGATCTCAAGTTTGATTCCACTGAACTACCGGACCTTACCGTTGTCAAAGAAGCGCTGGAAAAGGACAAAGACATTGCAGTGGTGGCAACGGTTCACCATGAAACCGGTACAGGTGTACTCAATCCCATAAAGGAAATCGGCCGGATGGCACATGACAACGATGCCATTTTTGTGGTTGACACCATCTCGACCTACGGGCTTCTCCCCATAGACATCGAAGAACAGAACATCGATTTTCTCATGTCCTCGGCTCAAAAAGGACTTGCCGCTATGACCGGCGTTTCCTGGACCGTCGGTAATATTGAAGAGATAAAGAAAACAAAAGCGTATCCGACCCGTTCTTATTACTGCAATCTGTTCATGCAGTATGATTTTTTTGACCGGGTCGGCGAGATGCATTTTACACCCCCCGTGCAAACCATGTATGCATTGCAGCAGGCCATCAAAGAGTACTTTGAAGAGGGTGAGCAGGACCGATGGGAGCGGCTGACCAAGTGCTGGGAAGCGATTCACAAAGGATTGGAGGAAATGGGTCTCGGGACGGTGATTGACAAAGAGATCCAGGGACACCTGGTGGTGACGGTGCGGGCGCCGGAAGATGGGAAATTCGATTTTTTCAAGCTTCACGACTATTGCTTTGAACGGGGCTTTACCATTTATCCGGGAAAAATGTTTGGTCTCCAGACCTTCCGTTTGTGTAACCTTGGCCTTATTACCGAAAAGGATATTCAAGATTTTTTTGTGGTTGCCAAGGAGGCTTTTCAGGAGATGGGATACACCTTCCCGATTGCAACGTTGGGGTAAAACACCATCGATAAGGCGATAGGTATTAAATCCGAAGCACGAAATTCTAAACAATACCTAATGACATAAATTCGAATGATCCAAACAGGTAGCTTTCCAGGCTGTGTGCAATGTTTGGGTCATTTGAACATTTGATATTTAAATTTGCCCTTCGACTTTGCTCAGGGCGGTGAGTTAGCCGAACCGTTTCGGATTTCGATATTCGGATTTAGAATTTCAAACAACTGAATATGTAGTAAGCCCTTATAGAGCATAATCAGAGCTGGGTCCTTTGAGCCCAGGTAACTACTATTGGAGGAAATCACATCATGGAAGACAATGTTTTAGAGATGTACGAACGGGCTCGAAAGGCCTTCAAGGAAATTGAATTCTGGCCCCAGGAGAAAGTAGATGAAATGGTCGAAGCTGTGGCATGGGAGTTTATGAAAGAGGATGTTCGCCATAAACTCGGCCATATGGCAGTGGATGAATCCAACATCGGTAATGCCGAAGACAAGGTCAACAAAATCAAAAACAAGACACTCGGTACGCTCTATGACATGCGCGATGCCAAAACATGCGGCCTCATTGAGGAAAACAAAGCCCTCGGTATTCGTAAATATGCCAAACCCATTGGTGTGATTGCAAATGTGGTGCCCTGTACCAATCCGGAATCCACCATCTGCTGTCTGGCGCTAAGTACCCTTAAAACGAGAAATGCCCAGATTGTGTCACCCCATCCGCGAACCCAGAAGACCTCTTATGAAACGGTTCAACATGCCCGCAAAGCACTGGAAAAGATCGGAGCGCCGGTGGATCTGATGCAGTGTATCAGAAAGACCAGTCATGCGAAAACCGCCGAAGTCATGGCCCATTGCGACTATGCCGTTGCCACGGGTGGCGCTGCCCTGGTCAAGGTTGTCTATGCTGCCGGCAAACCGGCCCAGACCGTTGGTGCCGGCAATGTGGTATCCATCGTCGATGAAACTGCCGACCTGGCCGCCGCGGCCAATAAAATTAGGTTGTCAAAGATTGCCAATAACTCCGCATCCTGCTCCTCCGAGAATGCCGTGGCACTCTACGAAAGTATTTATGATGACATGATAGAGGCACTTGAATCCGAGGGCGGGTATATGTGCAACACGGATGAGCGCGAAAAATTGAGAAAGTATATGTGGCCCGACGGTACCCACCTGAATCGCGATATTGTGGCCAGGCCGGCACTATTTATTGCAGAGAATGCGGGTTTGACGGTTCCTGCCGACACCAAATTCCTGATGGTTGTTGGTGAAAAGATCGGACCCGAAGACCGTTTCTCAGGCGAAAAAATATCCCCGGTTCTCACCGTCTGGAAATGGACTGAATTTGACGAAATGCTGGACCGTCTGGAGAAAATTCTCAAATTTTCCGGCGAGGGTCATTCCACATCCATTCACACGGAAAATGATGAACGGCGGGTTAAGCTTGCCCTGCGGGCAAACGTGGGACGGATCGTCTGTAATATGCCTCACGCCCATGCCAACAGCGGCGGATGGGTCACCGGTCTGCCCACGACGGATACCCTGGGTTGTGGTTCCTGGGCCGGTAACATTTTCAGCGGCAATGTGAACTGGCTGAATTTCATGAATATTACCTGGCTATCCATTCCCAAGG
>JAOZSO010000510.1:0-2804 GCA_029939655.1 Desulfobacterales bacterium | reverse complement strand
CAAAATTTGCACGCCTTGAATTTGAACTTTTTACGAAACCGTCTAATTCGGACTTACGAGTTCATCAAATTAATCTTTTTTTTTTAACGATGTCAATATTTATGATTTCGCAAGAACTCGAAATCATCAAGTTTTTTGTGTTTTGTATTTTGTGTGCGGTTATCCATAAAACTCATGTGATACCACGTACAGAGGTCTGCGGGGGTTCGTTTTAAAGTCGGGCAACTGTCTGAGATCGTTAGGCGCCGTTAGGTCCGCAGCATAAAATAGATAGTTACAAAGATAAACCAGTCTTTAGCAAAAACATATTTACATACGACTGACAGCGGCGGGCCTTATGAACGAGTTTTGGCCGGCTTTAAAACGAATTTCCGCAGACCGCCAAGACAACCCAGCTTGAGGTTTGCGGATAACCGAATTTATTTGTCCAACAACTTGAGAAATGGCCGAAACAAATCAATGGGAATGGGGAAAATAGTGGTGGTATTACTCTCCGTTGACATCTCATTCACGGTCTGAAGGTATCGAAGTTGGATCGCGATTGGATTTTTACCCATGATTTCACTTGCTTCAGCGAGTTTTGCTGCCGCCTGGAATTCACCCTCGGCATTGATGACCTTGGCCCGTCGGTCCCTCTCGGCCTCTGCTTGGCGTGCCATGGCGCGCTGCATCTCCTGGGGCAGATCAATGTGCTTCAGCTCAACCGTTGCCACCTTGATCCCCCAGGGATCCGTGTGGGTGTCCAGAATTTCCTGAAGTTCTGAATTGATTTTGTCCCTATCCGCCAACAGCTCGTCCAGTTCCGCCTGCCCGCAAACACTTCGAATGGTGGTTTGTGCAAGCTGGGACATGGCATAGTTGAAATCTTCTACTTCGATGATGGCCTTGGTGGATTCGATAACCCGAAAATAAATAACGGCATTCACTTTGACGGAAACATTATCTCTCGTGATGACGTCCTGGGGGTCGACATCCATAACTATGAGCCTCAAGCTAACCCTCACCATTTTATCGATTATCGGAATCAGAATTATCAAGCCCGGGCCCTTGGTCTCGATGACACGACCCAATCTGAAAATTACCCCCCGTTCATATTCATTCAGAATCTTTAAGGCGGCCGATAGAAAAAATATAACCAGTATGATGATTGCGATGGTTGTTATCGAAAACATGATAATTCTCCTTTGCGAATAAGATAGATAAAGACTCTTTTTAGCCTTTTAGCTGTTTAGACTGTAGGCTGTTAGGTGCTTATTGCTGGTAGCTTTCAGCCATCCTTGAACCCTTGTATGCTGGGAAGCTATGATGCTTGGAGGCTGGGATGCTGCTATCGGCTATAAGCCATCTGCTACCCTCGGACCCTACAAACTTAGTTGCTTTGTTCATTGTGTTCTTTGGGTTTATTGTGTTGTTTAAGGTCGTCGGCATAAAGCCTTCAACTCGTTTCCGTTTCATCAACCCAATGAACCCAAGAAACGCAACAAACTCGATGAACCCTATTCCCCTCGAACCCTTTATTAAGTCTTACGCTCGACATCCAGCACCAGGTTGTCAACAGCTACTACGCAAACCTGCGCACCTTCCTCAATGGGTTCTTTGGCCCGTGCATACCATAGTTCCCCATGAATCTGGACTTTTCCCTCCGGGTCAATACGCTTTTTAACGATGCCGGTTTCCCTAACCAAACCGCCTCCTCCGGTTCGCGGACTCGACATCTGGGCTTTAAAAGCCAGGCTTGCCAACGTAACAAAGAAAGCAGAGACGATCAGCAGGATCGGAATCAATACATGCCATGACAGCTGTGACTGGGGACCATTCCCTTTAAACAACATGAGGGAGCCCAAAAGCAGAGACACCACACCGGCAATACTCAACAGCCCGTAGCTGATGACCTTTATTTCCATAATAAAGAAAATAATGGAAAGAAGAATCAACAAGATACCGGCGGTATTCACCGGAAGTGTCTGAAAGGAAAAAAAGGCCAGTATGAGAGCGATGCCCCCAACCACGCCGGGAAAAATCGCACCCGGATGCGACAGTTCAAAGTAGAGCCCGGCCAGTCCAATCATCATGAGAATATAGGCAATGTTTGGATCACTGATGGTTTTTAATATTTTTGTGCGAATACTCTCTTTGAGTCGGGTTCTCATGGCACCCGATAGTCGCAAATCCCCCTTACCCTCAATACTAAATCCGTCAATCTGTCGAACAAGATCGTCCATGTCTGCTGCGACGATATCGATGATATTCTTTTCAAGGGCCTCATTTTCGGTTACCGACACACTCTCGCGAACAGCCTTCTCTGCCCATTCCGCGTTTCGACCTCTTTTTTCCGCGATGCTTTTCACATAGGCCACCATGTCATTGGTAACTTTTTCCGACATGACCCCTCCGATCTCCTTGCCACCGGTTCCGACCGGGTGTGCCGCACCAATATTGGTGCCCGGTGCCATAGCCGCTATGTCGGCCGCCATGGTTATCATGACGCCTGCCGAAGCCGCTCTGGCACCGCCTGGGGACACAAATACAACAACGGGTGTTTTTGCAGCATATATGGACATGACAATTTCACGCATGGCCTCTGCCAGGCCTCCGGGAGTGTCGAGTTCGATGACCACACACGCGGCGTTTTGGTCATCTGCGCGGGTAATACCACTCGATACAAACTCAGCGATGCCGGGTCCAATCGCGTAGGATACCGGTATAAGAATGATCTCGCCGTTGTCGGCGAATGAAATGCCGGCAAACAGCAATACCAGCATCAAGGAAAAGCGAATACAGTGGAATATTTTCATACGGCACTC
>JAOZSO010000509.1:0-2805 GCA_029939655.1 Desulfobacterales bacterium | reverse complement strand
TTTGATTCATTTAAATTCTTAAAATTTGAAACCCGTTGGGATTGCCGATCTTACCGCATCTACGGCGTCAGATGCCATACCGCATAGTTCACTATAGCGGAACAGCATCTTCCTTGTAGCTGCGGCAACCTCGACAATCGCTCAACTTAGGTATTAATCAATTGTCTTGACAATTCGATGATTACTGGAGTTCCTTTTTCCAGTCAGAGCCTATGATCCACTTGTCGTATATTCTTTCATAGAATCCGTCTCCTTTGGATTGCCGCAGGAAATTATTCAGATAGTTGAGGAAGTCCGGATCGCCTTTATTGATGGCCCATGCCAGCGGCTCATACGTAAACGGCTCGTTCAGGAAAACGGTTTTTCCTCTGCCCTGGCTGCCATAGAGGAAACCACAGAAAGGCAGATCGTAGACCAAGGCATCGGCCTTGCCGTTGATAACTTCCAGGCCGGCCTCTGCTTCGGATTCAAATCCTTTGTAGGTGGCTTTTGGGATGTATTTCTTTATGGCCTGCTCGCCGGTGGTACCCATCCTGGATGTCAGGATAAATTTAGGATCATTCAGGTCTTTGAAGGACAGAACTTTTCCTTCATGCTTTTTGTTCAGCAGAATGGATTGTCCCACTACGATGTAAGGATCCGCAAAAAGAATCTTGAGATTTCTTTCCTGGGTAATGGTCATACCGCCCATGATAATATCGAACTTATCGGTCATGAGGGCGGGAATGATGCCGTCCCAAGCGGTGTTGACGGGTACGAACTTTACACCCATTGATTTGGCGAGCCTTCTGCCGAAATCCATGTCAAAACCGATGAAGTTACCCTTTTTATCCGTCATTTCAAAGGGCACATAACCGGATTCGAAACCAACACGCAATTCCCCTCTTTGAAGAATTTTTTCAACATGAGACTTTTTTGCCAGTTCAATGTCGGCACTCATGGCCGTGGTGGAGAAAAAAATCCCTGCGAACAGGAATACAGCCAATCCGAATAATAAACCCTTTTTCATTTGCAACCTCCTTTTTGTTTGAATGTCATCCAATACCAGTAAACGCTGCACAACGCGTTTTTCCCAAAATCGAATGAAATGGCGAAAAATATTAATACCTGAACTGAGTGATTATTTCCGAAGAGATGTGCCGAGATCTTGATGGAGGAGGGTTCGCAAAAAACGTAGACATACCGGTGGATCTGTCGAGGCTTTTTGCGAAACCTTGATCCGCAAGAAATTGGTGCAGATCGAGATAAAAATCGCTCAGTTCAGGTAATATATTATACGATAGATAAAGTAAAGGATTCTTTGTTAAATCGATTGTTACGAACACCTTGACAGGGACCCTTTCCAACGGATATTATACCATTCCGTACTATTTATGAATCAGATGGGAAAATGGAGGTTATGCATGCAGGATTCACAAGGCATCTCAGTTGACGAACTGATGAAAAACCCGGAGATAGGAAAGATTATCGGTCGTGACAGTCAGGAAATGATCGAACGACGAGCCCATGTGCCACTTGTCTGCGAGGTTTTTCACCAGCCATACACCCGACTGATTCCCGAGGACACGTACCAGTTCCATTTCGATCGGGAAGCCCGAAAAAGTTTGCCGGCCATCATAGGTAACGTGGTGCAGAAAGTCGTGGGCGAAAATGCGTCGGACGAAGCGCTTAAGACAACATACGAAAAGCAGCGCAATATCGGTATTGTTTTCTCCGGCGGTCCTGCCCCGGGTGGTCACAATGTCATTGCAGGTGTTTACGATGCGGCAAAAAAGGCGAATCCGGAAAACAGGGTTTACGGGTTTCTGCTCGGACCGGAAGGTATTGTGGAAAATGATGTCACAGAAATAGACGATGAACTTGTGGACCGATATCGAAATCTGGGTGGCTTTACCATGATCAAGACAGGTCGTACCAAGATCGACACGCCCAAAAAAATGGCGCTTTCCAGGGAGACATGCCAGGCGTTGAACCTGAGTGCTCTGGTGGTGGTCGGGGGAGACGATTCAAACACCAATGCGGCGTTTTTGGCCCAGGAGATGTTTAAGGACAATATTCAGGTCATCGGGGTTCCGAAAACCATTGACGGTGATATTCAAGTCAAAGACGCCCGGGGGCAGGTGCTGTGTGCCATGTCCTTTGGTTTTCATACAGCGGCAAGGGCGTTTGCCAACTCGGTGGGCAACCTGTGTACCGACAGCAGTTCGGATGTCAAATACTGGCATATCTGCAAGGTTATGGGACGGGTTGCCAGTCACCTGGCACTTGAAGTCGCTCTGCAGACCCACGCCAACATAACGCTTATCGGAGAAGAACTGGCCGACTATACAGATAACCAGCGCATCCAGGCAGCTGAAAAGAGAGGGGAAACAGACTACCTTGCTTATGGCATAACCCTCCGGCATCTTTCCCGTGTGATATGCGATGGCATTGTCAGGCGGGCTGCTTTCGGCAAGAACTACGGCGTCATCGTGATACCCGAGGGTATCCTGGAGTTTGTAAACGAGATACAGGTTTTCATTATAAAACTGAGCACGATTATCGCGAAATACAATCAAACCCACGATTCAGATTTCCATACAGCTTACCCGCTCCTGGAAGGCAAACTGGAATTCCTGAGACATTTGGCGCGCCGTTCAGTAGAAGAGGGTGGGGTTGCCGTGTGGAATCGGAGGGATGACGATCTGTTCAACGACATTCCGGAATTTTTCCAGGAGGGTCTTTTAATTGAACGGGACAGTCATGGAAACTTTCAGTTCTCGCAGGTGCAGACGGACAAGGTTGTCATGGGTCTGGTGAAGGACG
>JAOZSO010000508.1:0-2815 GCA_029939655.1 Desulfobacterales bacterium | reverse complement strand
ATGACTGAACTGGTCGACAAATACAATCGCCATCTGAATTACCTGCGTATCTCCATTACGGACAGGTGTAACCTGCGTTGTTTGTACTGTGCACCGGGGGGCCTGGTGCCCAAGCTGGCCCACGATAAAATCCTGCGTTACGAAGAAATCCTGCGGATCATCCGGCTCGGTGTCCGCCTGGGTATTTCAAAGGTCCGGCTCACCGGTGGTGAACCGCTCATGCGGCAAGGTGTTTACGAATTTATAAAGGAACTGGTCACTATAGACGGGTTGTCTGACATTTCTCTCACCACCAATGGGGTGATGCTTCTTGAGAATATTGAAAAAATAGAGGCCGCCGGCATCAAACGGATCAATATCAGCCTGGACACCTTGAATCGCGAAAAATTTAAACATATCACGGGATATGATCTTTTTGACCAGGTCTGGGCAGGTATCGAAAAAGCCTATGCACTCGGGTTTAATCCCATCAAGTTGAATGTCGTTGCCCTGAAAGGGTACAATGACGATGAATTTGTCGATTTAGCCAGGCTTTCCTTGACATATCCATTTCACATCCGCTTTATAGAATACATGCCCATCGGAAATGCTCAAATGAAGAGCAGCGATTATATTCTGGCGGATGATATCCGGGCGATTCTCAGCGTCTTAGGTGACTTGGTCCCGGTTACGAGAAAACGGATGGATGGCCCGGCACAGCGTTATCGAATCAAGGGTGCCAGGGGTGAGATCGGGTTTATTCAAGCCATGAGCCATCATTTTTGCCATACGTGTAACCGGTTACGTTTGACTGCCAATGGACAACTTCGTCCCTGCCTGCTTTCAGATAAACAGCTGGATATCAGGGGCCCTTTGAGGAGCGGTTGCAGTGACGACGACTTGAAAAACGTGTTCCTTCGTGCGGTCCAGCATAAACACGAATCCCACCATTCTGCACCGGGCAGCCCCTTTCGGATTTACGATAACATGTCGGATATCGGCGGCTAAACCTTTTCACGTAGCGAGGTTGCTGCATCCGCTGTGTTGCAGACCATTCGCAGTAGATTTACTACGGCTTCATGGTTTGACGCCTTGCGGATGCAGCAACCTCACTACGGGAAACATTCGGGTGTGTCCACCTATACCCGAATATTCCACTTTAAATTATCTGGTGTGAAAACTAGCGTTGTGTTATAGCATTCGTCAAAACAACTCTTGATTGCTCCTTCATATACCAAATTCAACATTCGATGTTGGACGTTCGATGTTCGATGTTCATTCGTTATCAGGCAGGTCCCATGGCAACCCAAAATACTCGTAACAGAAAGATCCTCGTCAGCGGGTGCCTTTTCCACCTTTTCCACGACAGCATTGCAGACGGGCTGGCCGTTCTACTCCCATTCTGGAAAATTGCCTTCCAGCTCTCCCTGACCCAGGTCGGCCTGCTTATGGCCTGTTTTGAAGGCGCTACGGCATTGTTCCAGATACCTGCGGGCTTTCTGGGGGAACGCTACGGAGAGCGCAGGCTGTTAACGATCGGAACCGTTGTTACGACCCTGAGCTTCATGGTCATCGCTTTCACCGGCAACATCTACGTCCTGTGTGTTCTTCTTGTCATCGGCGGGCTGGGTGGCGGGGTGCAGCACCCCCTCGCCTCATCCATGATTTCCAAGGCATATACTTCCGGTAATCGTCGCATTGCCCTTGGGACTTACAATTTTACCGGCGACATGGGCAAATTCCTTTTCCCGGTTGTCGCCACAGTTGTTTTGTCCGTTACCGGCTGGCGGACTCTCTGTTTTGGGTACGGTATCTTTGGCCTCTTTCTGGTAGGGGGTCTCTACCTGCTTTTACGCAGGAATCATTCCGGAGGCATGGATATTCAGACCAGCAAGGTGCATGGGAAATTCAGCGGGTGGGGCATCGAAAACAAAAAGGCTTTTCTCACACTATCAGCAATCGGTTTTATCGATACAGCCGTGCGTTCTGCGCTGATTACCTTCCTGCCATTCCTGCTCATCGGCAAGGGCATGCAGATGGAATCTACCGGCCTGGCGCTGTCTTTGCTTTTTATTGGCGGGGCTTTGGGAAAATTCATCTGCGGAATCATGGCTGAAAAGATCGGTATTATCCCTTCTATAACTATTACCGAAGCTATTACGGGATTGGGCATCATATACCTGTATGATTCAACATTGTCCGGTATGTTTTTCTTCTTGCCGGTGCTCGGCATCGCGCTGAACGGGACCTCATCCGTTCTATACGGGACAGTGGCCGATTTTATTTCACAGACCCATGCACCGCGTGTTTTTGGTTTGTTTTACACGGCTATCATCATCGGGGCTGCCTTGGCTCCCCCGGTTTTCGGTTTGCTCAGTGATGCCGTGGGGGTAGCGTTAACGGTTGTCGTTATCGGAATCACCGCCCTTACCACGCTGCCCCTGGCCTACGTGCTTTCAAAGGAGTTGTCATAAATATAATAACCCCATGGCTACCTGGTCGTTCGACGTTGATTGTTTTTTAAAAAAATAAATCAACCTCACAAACTGATTGCTTTTACGAAAAGATTTAACTATAAATAGATCTCATTAAGAAAAGGTATAAGTTTCGGAGGCAAAGGAATCTCAACCATTGGCCGTGGGCCAAATGGTTGCACACTGTAACCCAACAAATCTATTTTTAGGAGGAGAAACACCATGATACATACGATGTTGAAGAAGTTTGTAATAGGAGCATGTGTCGTTGCGGTATCCATGATCGCTATTGGGAACACAGCACTTGCAGTAGATCTAATCGTCTATACTGCTGTTGAAGCGGAAGATCTTAAAAGATATGC
>JAOZSO010000079.1:7761-10670 GCA_029939655.1 Desulfobacterales bacterium | reverse complement strand
TGGTAGCCGCTATTGACCATGTGAAAAATAGACTGGATGACTTTTCGGATCTTATTCGTCCGGGAGTAAGTGCGATTCATACTCTTGGATACGATTTCCATGCTGACATCACCCTTTTGAAGCTCTTCAGCAGTCAGTACCCGAACGCCACGTGTACGCTCGGCATTGTGCCCCTCAAAGGATATGTTCACTTCCTTCATGTTCCAGGCCTCGGCAAGTTTGCCGAATTCCGCCTCAGCCCCCTTGTGGCCGCCGCTGTACAATGTGATTTTTGAAATGTCTGTCATTTTCTTTTCTCCTGAGTTTTTTTAAAGACCTTGTGCGCCGATGCAAAAAAACACCCTGCCGCGGTTCGGCAGGGTGAGGGGGTAAAGTAATTCAGTTTTTCTGTATTGCAACCCTAATTCGTCAAATTTATTTCTATTTGATCTTGGCTCTGTAAAGCCTCAAGCTGTTGGTTACCACCGTAACACTACTGACGGACATGGCCAGTGCGGCCATGATGGGGTGCAATTCTCTCAGGAATCCAGGGGCAGCCTCAAACGGATAGAGGATGCCGGCGGCAACGGGTATCAGGGCGAGGTTGTAGAAAAAGGCCCAGAACAGATTCTGGCGGATGGTTCGCATGGTGGCTCTGCTGAGATGGATGGCCCTGGAAACTCCCGTGAGGCTATTGCCTGAGAGGATAATGCCGGCGGTTTCGATAGCTACATCCGTACCACTGCCGATGGCCATACCCACATGGGCGGTGGCAAGGGCGGGAGCATCGTTGATGCCGTCTCCCACCATGCCAACTCTGTGACCTTTATCCTGGATCATTTCTACGGTGGATGCTTTTTCGTCGGGCCGTACTTCCGCATATACGTCATCGATCCCGGATTGGACGGCGATCACCCGGGCGGTCTGTTCGTTGTCGCCGGTAACCATGGCCACGTTGATGTGCATGTCCTGCAAGGTTTTGATGGCCGCGCTGGATTCGGGTTTGATGGTGTCGGCCACGGTAATGAGACCACAGATCTTCTCATTGGCCACCACAACCATGACGGTTTTTCCCTCGGACTGCAGTGCCTTGATCTTGTCCGATGCTGCTGCAAAATCCTTAGAATCTTTGGTGTTTGCGCTGGGGAACCATTTGGGCTTGCCGACCTTGATCATTTTCCCGTCAATGTTGGCTTCAACACCCATACCACCGGATGCCTTGAAGTTTTCGGGCGACGCAAGTTCAATGGATCGGTTTTCAGCTTCCCTTACGATGGCTTTCCCCAGGGGGTGCTCCGAGCCTTTTTCTACCGATGCCGCGAGCTTGAGCAATGCATCCGGTGTGTCACATATGGGTTTGAATGGCAGCACATCCACTACTGCTGGTTTACCCATGGTGATGGTGCCGGTTTTGTCCAGCAGAATAGTGTCGAGGCTGGATGCGGTCTCCAGGGCAGCACTGTCCTTGAACAGAATATTGTTTTCAGCGCCTTTGCCGGTTCCCGCCATGATAGCTGTTGGCGTGGCCAGACCGAGAGCACAGGGGCAGGCAATCACCAGGACTGCCACCATTCGAATCATGGCCGGTACGAATGCGCCGCCTGCCCACCACCAGAGAAGAAAGACCAGAAAGGCGATGGCGATAATGGTCGGGACAAATATGGCAGCTACTTTGTCTGCCAGTGCCTGAATGGGTGCTTTGCTTCCCTGGGCGTCCTGGACTAGCTTGATGATCTGAGCCAGGGCGGTTTCTTTGCCCACGCGGGTTGCCGTAAATTGCAGCATGCCCTGCCCATTGATGGTTCCGCCAATGACTGTGTCTCCGACCTTTTTGTCCACCGGTAAGGGTTCTCCGCTCAGCATGGATTCATCCACGGCTGAAGCTCCTGCCTGGATGACACCATCTACCGGCATCTGTTCCCCCGGGCGAACCACGACGATATCACCTTTTTTGACTCGCGTCAGGGGAACCTCTTTTTCAGTACCGTCTTCAATGATAGTGGCGGTCTTGGGCCTGAGCCCCATGAGCTTCCGGATGGCACCGCCGGTTTTCCCCTTGGTCCGGGATTCGAGCAGCTTTCCCAGCTTGATGAGGGTGATGATAACGGCGGATGTTTCGAAGTAAACATGGTCACCTAATAAAGGAAACAGAAGGAGCGCCAGGGAATAGACATAGGCCACGGACGATCCCATGGCCACCAGAACATCCATGTTGGCACTTTTGTTTCTGAGGCTCTTGATGCCCCCCACGTAATAGTCCCAGCCGGTATAGAACTGCACCGGCGTGGCCAGGGCCAAAAAGAGCCAGTTGACCCAGGCTGCGTGGCTCCATGGGCCTGTCAAATGAAAATCCCTTGCCATGCTGAGGAAGAAGAGGGGCAGGGTGAAAATAACACCGACGAGAAATTTCCGGGTCTGGTTTTGGATTTCAGCATTACGGGCAGTCTGTTCGGCATCTTCTTCCTCGGCATCTTCGGTGGGAATGACACCATAGCCGGCGTTGGTCACCGCAGCATAGATATCATCGGGCGTGGTGATTCCCGGGATATATCCCACAAAGGCACGTTCGGTGGCGAGATTAACGGAAGCCTTGGTAACACCCAGGACCTTTTTATTTAAAGCGCGTTCGATATTGGCCGAACAATTGGCGCATGTCATACCCGTGACCGGGAAATCGATGTCAGCCCTGGGAACCGAAAACCCTATGCTTTGAATCTTGGATAGAATATCCTGGAGGTTGGTTTGTTTGGGATCAAATTGAATTGTAGCGTGCTCTGATGCAAAATTGACGTTGACACCTTGGACGCCATTCAGTTTGGCCACGTTACGCTCGATATTCATGGCACAGTTGGCACATGTCATGCCGGTGATGGGTAATGTTAATTTTAGTTCGCTCATATCACTATTCCTTCGGAATAAGGGTCCAAGGA
>JAOZSO010000079.1:0-7661 GCA_029939655.1 Desulfobacterales bacterium | reverse complement strand
AGGGTCCAAGGAATGGCAGTAAACAGTAAGAAGTAAGCAGTAAGTAGAAAGCAATGGGCTGTCTCCGGTATTCTGAATTCTGTCTTCTGCAAGCGGCTGACAGCTTCATCACTTCCCAGCATCCCAGCCTCTTATGACCTGTTAGCTATCATCGGATTCATTCAAAATTAATCATTAAACATTGCTATAACTTACCCCTCCAAACCTACAACCCTCCTACCCCTGGTCTACCCCTCGGACCCTTGAACCCTCGAATCCTTGGACCCTTCAACTATAAACCATGGGTTCAGCAAGTTCTCCTTGTTGTACTTGAGCGTTTTCCCTGATTCGTATTCATAGATTCGGGCACCGGAATATGCCGCGACGGCATGTCCTGCTGCCGTGTCCCATTCCATGGTAGGTGCCAACCTGGGATAGATATCGGCCTGGCCTTCCGCTACCAGGCAAATTTTCAACGAACTTCCGGCCGGGGTGAAATCAACCTCTCCGAAAGCCTCTCTTTTATCTGCTACGAATTTCTCCAGATCGGGTGTTGCATGAGAGCGGCTTCCCACAATGGTGTAGGGTTTTTTCTTCTGGTCAAGCAGCGGAAGTTGTTGGGCGGTTTTCAAGATGTCTTTAAGGGTGATGCGGCCTGTTTCTAGTCCACGCTGATATTTGCTGATAATCTGCGGGTCGTCGATTTTATAGGCGCCCAGATCCTGCATGGCAAAATAGAGCAGATCCCTGTCCGGTGCATAAACGACCCCCATGATGGGTATTCCTTCCTTTACCAGGGCAATGTTGACCGTGAACTCCCCATTTCTTTTGACAAATTCCTTGGTGCCATCCAATGGATCCACAATCCACAAAGATTTCCAGGCTTTTCGGTCCTGAAACGAGATCGCCTTACCTTCCTCGCTGAGGATTGGTATGCCGGATTCCAGGAGATGTTGCACAATGATGTCGTGGGCGGTTTTGTCGGCCAGGGTCAATGGGGAATGATCCTCTTTGTATTCCACCTGAAAGCCGGTATGGTAGATCTCCTGGATGGCTTCCCCGGCTTGAACTGCTGCCAGGAGTGACGTGGTCAAAAAATGTTCATTCCCAAGATGGTTGTCAGTCGTTTTATTTGGCATGCTTCAACCTTTCCAGGTTTTCCCTGGCAAATTCGATGGATGGGTCTATGGAAAGCGCCACTTCATAAAAGTAAATGGCTTTTTCTTTGTCACCCATCTCACGGTAATTGGAGCCGATATTGGCATAATCGATGGCAGAGCCGGGGTTCAGGTCCAAAACCCTGGCAAAATTCTCTATGGCCTGTTCATGTTGTTTCAGTTTGAAATGACAGAAACCCATGAGATTGTAGATATCGGTGCGTTCACTATCATATGTTTCACCCAGTTTGAGGACTTCAAGGGCTTTTTCCCAGGATCCCATTTCCTTGTGCGCTACCCCCAGGTATGAACAGATACTGGGAATATCCTGGACCGGCGGATCCAGCTGAAGGGCACTTTCAAGAAGGGACAGGGCTTTTTCCGGTTGCCCCATGGACAGCAGACAGGTGCCCATGTAAAAATGCACATAATACTTTTCAGGAAGCAGTCGATCGATCTCCAGCAGCCTGTCATAGGCCTTGTCGGGCGGATTGCTTTCTGTGATGAGTTTAGCGGAAAACATACCCACGCTGGTCCCGGTGGCTCTTTCGCGAAAATGGGCTCCCGGTATGATGGTGTAGAATGCCGGTATGTCAAGCAGGGAATGGGTCGTGTTGATCACCAGCACGTCAAAACCATTTTGCTTCAGGGCTGAAATGCAATTTTCGACCTCTACCTTGATGTTGGGACTGGAAATATTCGGTAACGCATCGATATCGACATGGTTTTGTGGGTTCGTAATAAATCCTGCAGCATCCAGGTTTCTGAATTTTGGAAGACCGCTGGCCACGTAGTTGGCGCCCGAGTTGAAATCGCCGGCCAGTTGGGCGGTCTCGGTGAGGGCACGACTCAATGCCTTCTGGGGATCGGGGGTGGTGCCTGCAGTCCAGACAATTTCGCTCTTTTCCGGAAAAGTGGTGGGATCGTAGGCCAGTACCCCTATCGAGGGAATCCCCATGCCCAGGGAAAAATCAGACAGAAAAACGTGTATGTTGTTGGCTTTATATTTCCCCAGCATTTCTTTTACCAGGGGATCTGTGGCGGACTCGGGCCTGATGGCCGGCACGGACATATTTTTCTGGCTTATCAGGGAAGAGACGTGCCTTTCAACCACTTCGCAGATTCCCTGGGAAATGGCTTCTTCCACACAATTGCCGGCAGAGGGCCCATTGAATTCGTTGATGGTGAAAAACCAGTCAAAGGGAATGAGAACCGGTTTGTTCCGGGTGAGATTAAAACCCCAGGTCCATTTCATGGGAAGTGTTGCATAGATTTTGCGACTGATATCCAGTTCTCTGGAATCATCGTGAACCGATTTGGCAATTTCTTCAAAGGGAAGGGCGTGGCCATTCATATCTGCCGGGGCGCCTGTCACAAAGTTTTTGGGGTTCTTACAAAAACTAAAAAAACTGAAGCGCTCTGCCAGTTCCATGACAGCGCTGGCTTCAGCCTGCTGAGGGGTGCCGCCTTTGCCCATCTGTTTTTTTGTGCCGATAACATCCTGGGCGTCTTTTCCGCATTGACTGAAGAATACGGGAATGCCCAGACGGCCGCTATCGATCCTTTCGGATTTCTTGAGAATGTCGAGGTTGACACTTTTCAATCTGTTTTTAAATCGACTGACAGTCTCTTCCGGAGAAAAGATTTTGTCCTGATCCAGGGTGTAGTTTTTAAATGCGTCTTCCAGAACGACTTGGTAACTCATGAGATTCTCCAAGTAAAATTGGTACGCGATTGAATGCACCAGGGGAAATATTCAGAAAATGGTGCTTTTTCTATGATATCGGTTATAATAACAGTCTATTAGTTATCCTTTGCCATGTTGTTTATGCAACCTTGGGGTTTAACCATTCAAGTATATTAATCATGATATACAGCCCACGCAACGTCCTATTTTGCTTGACTCTGCCGTATAAATAACTTACACAAACGCAAAATAGAGCCTAAATGGGGATGTAGCTCAGCTGGGAGAGCGCAGCGTTCGCAACGCTGAGGCCAGGGGTTCGAGCCCCCTCATCTCCACCATTTATTTGAAATTACATCAAATTTTCGATGTTCTAATATCAAAGTTGTCACAATAAGTTACAGCCCTAAACTTAAACGTCTTATTGAAGAATATACCGCGGAAAATCTTCGTTCGAACAGGTGGTCAGAACGTACTGTTTCAAAAATGGTCTTCTTATCCAAACCGGGGGAAGGGGGGGAGGCTGAAATGGGGGGTCTTAGAAATTTACCTGCCGATATTTATCGCACATAGAACCGTTTTATAAAGCCCTTCTGTTGCTACCTCAATTCTGTTCCATAGATTTTATTGTCATAGAAATACACAAACGCTCTAACGATTTTTCCCATGAGCTTTTGCCTTCATCAATAGCCTGAAAAACGTCTGCAAGGAAAGTATCAAGCTCATGCATTTTATCTTTAGGGGCATAATATGCAGCACCTCCCTCAGCTAACCGATTCAGGCTGTCATTTGATTGGGCATGGGCCGTGAGCATGACCGCCGGAATATTCTGACTGTTAGCAATTTTCAACAGCTCGTGTCCATTCACACCCATGATATCAAGAACGGCAATATCATATGGGTTTTCCTTCAGCAATTTTTCTGCTTCACTAAATGAAGAGGCTGTATCGAGTCTGCACATGTCCAGGATTTCAATAAGGGTATCCAGGATATCTTGCTCATCATCGACAATGAGGGCGTATTTTCCTGCTATGACTTTTTCTGGCTGCATTTGCGTGCCCTCCGAAATGATGTTTCACTATTCCACGTGTTTCTTTTCAAACTCATCCCAGAATTTTTTTTCCGGGTCCTTCCATTCTTTCCCGAAGAATTCGTCAAAAAGAGGTCTCAACCGGGTATACCATTTGAAATTATTTTTTCTTTTGTCTTGCCTAGAGATTAAAACATCTTCTACAAACAAGGAGATATCCACCATTTTATCTTTGGGTATATAAGCATCGGCACCCAGTTCAATTGATTTTTTCAGATTATCCGGGGTGAGTGCGTGTGACGTCAGCATCAAGGTTGGAATTCCCAAAGTGTGAGTGGCTTCTAGAAGGTCATATCCCCTGACTCCCATGATATCTAATATGGCTACATCATAAGCATTGTTTTTAAGGCAGGAAACGGCCTCCTCAAACGAGGATGCTGCGTCAACCATAAACGTATCCTCCAAAAGCTCTTCCAGCGATTCAAGGATATCGGGTTCATCATCAACCACGAGTATTTTTTTGTCATTTAGCGTTTGTTTATTTTCCATTATGCCGTTCCAGTAAATTCAACTTTCAGTTTCTGTTGTAATTTTTCAATTTTTTTAAATATTTCTTTTAACATGGCTGTATCAAGATAAGAAAGATTCTTCGGATTGATATAATTGTCGGGTGCCTTTTGTTCATCAATAATCGTGGTAATCTGTCTTAAGAACCTTAAATGCATCAGATAGTTGTAGGATTGTATCAGATCAATATACTGTGTATTGGTTAATACGTGTTTGGTATACAGTCTGAAAAGCCTTGTGAGGGTATTGGTTTGAACAAGGCCGTGTTTCAATGAATAGACCCGTGCAAAGTCAACAATGGGCAGCAGGGCTCTTTTAATATCAAAGGAGTCTTTATGTTCCCCTTTGGATTCAACAAGCAGTTTGCCGAACAGGCCGATAGGCGGCTTAAAATATAATGCATTTTCGGTTAAATGTCTTAAAAACCCGGCCCGTGTATTCACAGAATCCAGTAGGAATGATTTCAGTTTATCTGTTAGTTCCAAATCCCCCCAAGCCCCTTTGAAATCGAAAAAAATACTTGAATTAAGAAGATCTTCAGGCGACCCATTATAGATCCAGTTATGAAAACACTTTTTCCAGTTTAGCAGGGACTGACACCATTTGGGATTTTTTGCCATGTTGTCGCCGGTACAAAATTTGTATCCAGCAGTATTGAGCTGGTTACACACCAGTTCGGAAAATCTGACGAAATACGCTGATGCATATGCCCTGTCTTTTTCATCTTCAAGGTCTTCATAAATAATGGCATTGTCTTGGTCGGAAATCAGGGTTTGCTCCTCCCGGCCTTCTGAGCCCATGATCATGAAAGCAAATTTACAAGGAGGGCTGCCCAGCTTTGCAATGCTGAATCCAATGACTTTATCCAGGATAGCATCGGAAAATGAGGTGATCAACCGTGTGATATATTCAGGATTTGCACCGTTTCGGATGGGGTCCAGAAGCATTAAAGTCATTTTCGAGTGCATATTTTCAAGTTGATTGATATTTTTAGCTGATTTAATTTTCTTAATGAGAAGGTATGTAGAATTTGTCTGGGCGGTGATCAAATCCTTATCGGAAATCGTACCGATAATGTCATTGGTTTTGCTGGAAACTGCCAGATGCTTTTTGTCTTCTCCAATCATGGTGATAAACGCTTCAAAAACCTGAGAATCGGCAGGGATTGAAACTAAGGGGGATGATACAATGGCGGAAGCAGGATATCCAGCATCCAGTCCTTTGGCTATGGCACTGCTTCTTAGATCGGCATCCGTGATAATGGCATCAACTTTTCCCTTTTCATCCTTTATAAATATTGAACCCGAACTGTTTTTTGCCATTTTTTGAGCGGCTTCATTAATAGTTGCATCATGCGGACAGGTGACAATATTAGGTCTGAAAATTGCTGAAATGGGCTGGTTAAAAAAAGGTAGATTAAATTCCTTATCCTTTATCTGACGTGCAATAATACCGGCGTAGGATTTATTCAGCATTAACTTTCCAAAAGCATTGGTAAAAAAGGCTTTGAACTCTTCAAACTCTGCGCAGGTCTTTAAAAAAATGGCGGCATCCAAACTTAAGAAAACAGAATTTTCAAGCACCTCCAATGTCCTTATGGCCACAGCATCATTTAGCAGGATTGAGATGCCCCCGAAATTGTCTCCCTCATTTAATCGGCCCTGGAGGGTTTTTTCATTATTCTGTTCAAAATAATACCGGGCAGATCCCTGGGAAAGAATTAGGAGTTTTTCAGTCGATGATATTTCCTGGACCAGAAGTATGGTGTCTTTTTTTATTGTTTCAGAGGAAAAAAGGCTTAAAAGATTTTTCTTTGCCTTTTCCGGGAGGAAAGAGAAGGGCGCTTGGTCTAATTTGTTTTTCAAAAGCATCTCCTGTTTTTATAAAAAAATGGGGACTTGCTTTTTCAGAAACAACTATTTCAAAACGATGTTTGTGAGTCAATATCTTTTCGATAATTTCAACATTTTAGGAGGGAAATTTTTCAAGAACACGCTGTAAGGAAGCATGCAGGAGGGGATAGATTCAGCGTCTGTTTATTTTACCTGAATTAAGCGATTTTTATCTCGATCTGCACCGATCTCTTGCGGATCGAGGGTTCGCAAAAAGCCTCGACAGATCCACGGGTATGCCTGTGTTTTTTGCGAACCCTTCTCCATCAAGATTTCGGCACACCTCTTCGGTAAAAATCGCTCAGTTCAGGTTTTACTCGATTTTATAGTAATCCGGATAAAAAGTGGTCTTCATTGCTGCAATTTTTCTTTCCATTTCGCGTTGCATTTCTTTCCTTCTGCAGGCGATACCGCTCCTTCTATCATTTGAAATGTAGCAATTATTCTTCCTTCGATCGGGTTCATTTCTTTTTTCGGGCTTATCTGTAAAGTGAGTTCTTCTCCAGCGAACCTTCATCTATCCATTTCCTTTCTGTTTTCACTACCCCTTTTCCAATCCAATGCACATCTATCGCTGATAGAATATTGAAATAATAGAGAGGGTTGTCTCTTTTGCACGTGCAATAATCATGCAGAGTATACTAATATCCAATAAGACTTAGATTACAACCAGTTAGGCATGGTTACGTATTGCAGGCCGCATAAAAATATGCATTGAAGTTCATAACCCTGAGTGCTGATATGTAATTTATTACACAAACTACGCGTTTTCTCTATCCTGCACACATTCATTACCATGAGGACTCTTTAAAAAAAGGAATATTAGCTTGCCGAAAAGCAGGTGGATAATTCCGTCAAACGGCATACAGGCAAGCCTTCGACCCTATAAGAGACACAATCGCGTCAGGTAAAAATGTTTAATGTTCTTATTGTGCACACTTCTTGCATTTCAGTATTCATGAGATGTGCGCGTCACCTTTTTTTTATTAATTGAAAGGGGAAATACCATGGCGAATAATTTTCATATGTTTACCCACAAGACTACCGAGACGCTCCATGTAAAGCTCACCGGCGACTTTGATGGCAGCTCGGCGTCCGAGCTTGTCAATGCCTTAACGGACAACCAGAACAGATACTATCAGATATTCATCAACACCACGGAATTGAACAACATCCATCCTTTTGGCCAGGAAGTGCTGCAGCGCAGATTGTCGGAATTCAAAGACCAGGGTCCGGGAGTGATATTTATCGGCAAGAATCTTGGGCAGTCATTGAACTGACCAGAAAGATTTGTGCAGTTAGTTACTTAAATCCGAAGCACAAAATTCGAAATCCTAAACGGTTCGACAGGC
>JAOZSO010000078.1:6506-10673 GCA_029939655.1 Desulfobacterales bacterium | reverse complement strand
TCCTCCATCAAGATCTCGGCACATCTCTTCGGGAAAAATCGCTCAGTTCAGGTTAGAATTTGCACGTCCACGCAACAGGGCATTCGGGATAGAAATCGTTTGACTTGATCATACCAATCCCATAATACACACCTTGGAAACTTGATGGTCTCGCAAAAAGTCAGAAAAACTATTTTTTACGAGAGTGTTTTGTATTTGGTGTATAGTGTTTTGGAGTCTAAAGAAATGAAGGACAACAGGTCATGACCAGCAAAATCCTCATCAATGCTGTCGATTCTGAAGAAATCAGAATCGCAAAAGTTATCGATAACAAACTCGAAGAATTCCATATCGAAAGTGCCGCCAGAGAAATTACCCATGGCAATATCTATAAAGGTATTATCACCCGAATCGAACCAAGTCTTCAGGCAGCATTCGTTGACTACGGCACCGAACGAAACGGCTTTCTCCAGAAACAGGAAATCCACAGCGACTATTTCCAGGAAACGCCCTCCGGCGAGACCTCCTCCATCAAACATATTATCAAGCGCGGCCAGGAAATTCTGGTGCAGGTAACCAAAGACCCAAGGATGAAAAAGGGCGCAATGCTCTCCACCTTCATATCGCTACCCGGCAGACATATTGTCCTCATGCCGGGCTCTAAAACGATGGGCATTTCCCGAAAAATAGAGGATGAGACAGAAAGACAGCGCCTCAAGGGGATTATTGAGCATCTCAAAGTCCCGGAAGGCTTCGGTATTATTATCCGCACGGCAGGCGAGAATTGCACCAAAACCCTGGCTTCCAAAGACCTGCGATATCTATTGCGGCTCTGGAAAAACATCATGAACAAGGGAATGAAGGCAACTTCTCCCGCCCTGCTTTACAAAGAACGAAATCTTGCCGTCAGATCTATCCGGGATCACTTTACACCAGAGGTAAAGGAAATACTCATAGACGATGAAGAAGTATTCAATGAAGTAAAAAGCTTTGTCCAGATCATTTCCCGGCGTCATCTCAATATCGTTAAACTGCACAAAGGCGCATCCCCCATTTTTTCAAAATTTCAACTGGAGGACCAGATTGCGTCGATCTTCGAAAACAGGGTCAACCTCAAATCCGGCGGATCGATAGTTATTGACCAGACAGAAGCCCTGGTTGCCATTGATGTCAATTCCGGTAAGGCAACTCATCAGAAAACCGTTGAGAAGACAGCCTTGACGACCAATGTCGAAGCTGCGGAAGAAATTGCCAGACAACTCAAGCTCAGAGACCTCGGGGGTCTGGTGGTCATCGATTTTATTGACATGAAAAATACGAAGAATCGGGCTCAAGTGGAACGGACATTGAGACTTCATGTCAAGACGGGCAAAGCCAAGGCCAATCTGGGCCGAATTTCAAAATTCGGACTTCTCGAGATGTCCAGGCAGCGAATCCAGCCTTCCATCGAGTATGGAAGTTATGTGACCTGCAATCACTGTCAAGGTAAAGGACTCGTGGCATCCAAAGAAACCCTTGGCGTGCGTTTTTTAAGAAAGTTGCAGATTGAGACCCTCAAACCGGCCATCAAAAGTGTCACATGTATCCTGCCGGTTGATGTGGCCGATTATGTCCTCAACAACAAACGTAAGGAAATACTCGATCTGGAAGCACGGCGGCAACTTTCAATACGTATTGTCGGAGATGCCCAGATGCACCCCGGCGAGAGCAAATTTGAAAAAAATAGGGATCATCTCCAAAAGAGTTGATCCAATTTGAGGGGTCCAGGATTCAAGTGGCACGAAGTGAAGCATCAGCGCTCAATGCCCAAAGATTATAAATAGTTAAACGTAAAGAGAGGCTTCAGGACTAAAAAAAGGATATCGGGGATGTTGAGCGAATGCTCAAAGCACTGATCAAATGCCTGGAAACCAAACACTTGAATCCTTGAATCCTGGAACCCTTGGACCCTTTCTCCCAACCAATTGGGAGAAGATCCAGAAATAAGGATTATTGTAAACCTTAATTTAAGGAACGAACCTATGATCGATCGCTACACACGTAAAGAAATGGGAGATCTCTGGACAGATCAAATCAAGTATCAAACATGGCTCAAGGTGGAAATCCATGCTTGTGAAGCGCTGGCAACCATCGGCAGAATTCCTAAAAAGTCGCTTGCGATCATTAAGCGTAAAGCAAACTTTTCCGTAGAAAGGATCGAGGAAATCGAAGCCGAGACCAAACATGACGTCATCGCCTTCCTCACCAGCGTTGCCGAACACGTGGGACCGGATTCCCGCTACATTCACATGGGACTGACTTCATCGGACGTACTCGATACCAGTCTGGCCTATCTGCTGCGAAAAGCCGGCCTCATGATATTGGAAGATGTCGACAAACTCATGTCGGTCATAAAAAAGAAAGCCTTTAAATACAAAGAGACTGCCATGATTGGTCGTTCCCACGGTATTCATGCGGAACCGATTACCTTCGGTCTTAAACTGGCCATCTGGCATGACGAAATGAGGCGCAATAAAGAACGGCTCGAGCATGCCATCGACGCCATCAGTTGCGGGAAAATATCCGGAGCCGTGGGCACGTTTGCCAACACACCGCCACTGGTGGAATCCTACGTGTGTAAAAAGATGGGCTTGAAACCGGCACCGGCATCCACACAGATCGTCCAGCGGGACCGCCATGCTGAGTTTTTTAGTGTGCTGGCAATCATGGCTTCCACCATCGAAAAAATGGCCCTGGAAATTCGACACCTGCAACGAACAGAAGTCCTGGAAGCGGAGGAATACTTTTCCAAGGGACAAAAAGGGTCATCGGCCATGCCGCACAAAAGAAATCCCATCGGGTCGGAAAATCTCTGCGGCCTCGCGAGAATTGTACGGAACAATGCCATCTCGGCATTTGAAAACATCCCTTTGTGGCATGAACGTGATATCAGTCACTCATCGGTTGAGCGCGTTATCGGCCCCGACAGCACCATCCTGATGGATTACATGCTGCACCGCATGACCAACATATTGAATAAACTTCTGGTTTACCCAAAAAACATGCGCGCAAACCTGGACAAACTCAAGGGACTTATTTTTTCACAACAGGTTCTTGTCGCCCTTGCAGAAGCGGGTGTCACCCGTGAGGACGCCTACAAGCTCGTTCAAGAACAGGCCATGCTTGTGTGGCAGGGAAAAGGATCATTCAAGGACCTGGTTCTGGAAGAATCCAGCATACGAGAACACCTGGGTGAAGAAAAAATTAAAGAAATATTTGACGTTGGCTATCATTTAAAGTATATCAGCGCCATTTTCAATCGGGTATTCAACTAATGCGATACAGTGTCTTAGCAACCATAATATTGACAGGAGTCTTGATCGCCTCCGGCTGCACCGGGATAAAAAATCAGGAAACCGCAGGGCAGCCGCCTGTATCGGTAAAAGAATCGGTTTATTGGGATGTACTCGAAGCCTGGACGCAGGAAGGCCGCATCTACGATGGACTATCGACAAGGTTGATTTCAAAGGCAACCTTTAAATCCGCTGCGTTTAGGCAAGCATATTCGGCAGAATATGCGCGGCTTTACAAATTAGAGGGTTCGGAATACGATACGTTGGTGGCGGATCAGCAGAAAGAAGCAGTCGACTACAACGACTTTGTGTTCGCTGCGTATGTTCCCGAAAAACATTGGGATGATTTCTCAAAAGAAACGTCCATGTGGAAAATCTACATCACGCGAGACAATGGTGAGCAGATCCGACCTCTGGAAATCCGCAAACTAAAAAGAAAAGATCCAATAACGGATTATTTTTACCCTTACATTACAACCTGGAAATCGATATACCATGTCAGATTTCCAATGTTTAACCCGAAAACTGGCAGTCAACTCATGGATGACCCATATGATACAGTTACTCTGGTCATGACAAGTGTTATTGGGTCTGTTGAATTCAACTGGGAATACAATCGAAAACAATAAAGGGAGGTTAATTTGTTCTTTTTAACAGAAAACATAGCCTATGCAATGGGAGCGGGTGGAGCCGGTGGAGAGGGTGGCGGTGGATTTTCAACATTCATTCCGCTGATATTGATGTTTGTCATCTTTTATTTTCTTTTAATTCGTCCGCAACAGAAAAAAACCAAAGAACACCGCCAAATGGTATCCAGTTTGAATAAAGGAGATCGGATTGTCACCAGCGGTGGTCA